>DAISYT010000214.1:0-4438 GCA_036825175.1 Candidatus Cloacimonadota bacterium | reverse complement strand
GTATGCTCAGCAGTGATATAGTTTTCAGCTTCACAGGTAATGTCGTAAGTTCCAGTATACAAATTTGGAATAGTATAAGTACCATCGGCTGCGGAAGTAGCCGTATATCCTGCTCCAAGGATTGTAACAACAGCACCCTCGATCACATTACCGGTAGTAACTTCGGCTACCGTACCGGTAAGAGATCCTTGTTCCGGAGGAACACAACCGCTGATAGCCACATCATCGATATACCAGCCGGCATATTGAACCGAACTGTCTGAACCGAAATGCCATCTAATCATAATGTTTTGTCCAACATACGGAGACAGATCGAATTCCAGGAAAGCCCAGAAATCACCAGCAACCGTATTACAGAAGATCGGTTCACCGGCTAATGGGCAAGAGTTGTTACCTGTTCCGGTATAACCGGTTAAAGGCGTGATAACCGACCAGGTTGTACCAAGGTCGGTAGAAATCTTCACGTTACCGCCATCCCAACTCGATTCGATATCATACCAATGCCAGAAAGTCAAAGCGGCATTAGGAGCTTCTACCTGGTAAGCTACCGGTGTATCGAGAGTCCAGTTAGCGCTGGCAGTATAATCGCCACCAATCACTGTTCCCCAGCCATTAGTACCGGAATAGCCGGTATTAGGACCGGAGGTGAAGGCTCCCCATTGCCAACCGCTGGTATTATTGCTCAGTAATTGACCGTTGTTAGATTCAAAATCATTCCAGAAAGCATAACCTTCCAGAGAGAAATCTACCGTGGTTGTCTGACCATCCTGAACAACAACATTTTCTACCACACCGGTTGGATAATCCGGGAAGGAACAGGAAACCGTATAAGTTTCTGCCACAACATTGGTGATCTCATAATAACCAGTATTGCTTGTAGTTGTACTATACGTATATCCGGCACCACTTACAACATCAATATCGGCTCCTACTAACGGACTACCGGTATCGGCATCGGTAACGGTTCCATCCAGACTTCCGAACAAATTGGCATCCATTACAAAGTTATATGTAACCGTTTGATTGGCTACCACAGTAACTTCGCCGGTAAAATCGTAATAACCGTCTTTCATTGCTGTAACCGTTTGAGGACCAGTTACAATTCCAGTAATAGAATAAAAACCGGCATTATTAGTGGTGGCTGGTCCCCAGCTACCTACATAAACCTCGGCACCGGAAATAGCATTACCCGTTCCACTATCTGTAACCGTGCCTTCCACAGTACCATGCTCTAAAGCAGAATAATAGAAACGAACATCAGGATATGTCGTCAATTCGGTCACGTCAGTAGGAGGAGTAACAACCGAAAATTCTTCACTATCACTATATTCATGAATTGTACGGGCATTTGTTCCGGATTCGGTAGTATACCAGGTATCAGAAGTACTATAATATTCTGCATCATCTTTAACAATAGCCACTACCAGATTATTAGCATATTCGTATTCAAAAGGTGTATCGAGAGACATTTCGACCCACTGATCTGCGCCGGTAGGAACAGTAACCATACCGTCATAAACCATGGTTAATTGACTGGAATCAAGCCATCCACCGGTAAGGTCATCAACGTCGAGCTCACCCATCCAGATTTCCACATCGAAAGGAGGAACATTGCTGCTAATACTGGAAGTATGGAAAGCGATTGTATTGATCAGCATATCAGATCCGATCCATTCTTTGTCATATACTGTTTCAACAATACTGTTTTGATACCAGAGATTCAAGGGAATATTATACTGAGAACTTTCAGCATTTCCTACTTGAGCAATAGAAACTCCGACACCAAAGCTGTTAGAGGTAGTAGTAGGACCTGACCCGGAAGCATCTAAAGGTGTAATCGTATATGTATAAACATTAGCTTCCGGAACGGTATTATCCTGCCAGGTTGTGGCAGAACCGGTAACGGTAAAGGTCTGTCCATCATTTACACGGACAATGTCATAACCTGTGCATCCGGCAAAGTAGCCGCCATGATAACCGGCAGTAGGATTCGTCCAATCAAGTTGAGCAATCAAAGTGGTGGTAGTACTTGCATCGCTACCAATAAAGTTGGTAATTTCACCCGGTATATCTTCACCTACCCATACTGTTTGGGAAACCGGGATACCTTCTTCATAATCATTGTAACCAACAACTTTGTAGCTGTATTCTCCGGCAGCAGAAACTGCAACATCGTTATAAGAGCTTGTACCACCGATAGTAGGATTGGTATCGGTGTAAATGAGAACGCCATCTCTGTACACGCGCATTTCATCCAGATCGGTAAGAGGATCACCACTAACTTGCAGAGTCGGGCAAGTCCAACCAATTGTACATTGCAATGTACCACCGGCATTGGGAACAACAGAAACGTTTGTGGGAGCGCCTGGAGCCAGAGGATCGGCTGCTTCACATAATTCCAGTCCCCAAATATCGATGTTCTGAGCTGTTCCGCAAATGGTGTAATAGCCGGCAACAAAAGCATCAGTGATACAAAGACCACCGGCGATACCTGTGCTGACTGCTGCTACTGTACCCACGTCGAAGTTCACGCCGGTTTCCAAACCGGTAGCAATGTCAAACTGAACAAGCTGGTTGGAAGTGTTTCCATCCTGAGCATATCCCCAGAGGTATGGCCCACCTGAGGAATATCCATCCCAGGCAAAACCATAATAACTCGACCAAACTCCGCATTCAAAGGTATCCAGAGTGGCACCTGTACGGCTGAACAGAGTAATGGTAGTACTCCAGTTGTTAGCCCAGAAACCGTCGCTATCTGCATCATAAGCAATAGCGCGGACGGCTACCGGAGCTGCAATTGTACTGATGGTAGTTTGCGTGTTAAAATCCATCTGATAAACAGTATTAGCAGCAGCGCCACCGTAGAAATATTGTCCGTCGTAGCACAAATCTCTAAGGGCTCCCGGGCAACCGGTTACAGAGAATTCTTCCAGATAATTTCCGTTCAGATCATATTTGTAGAATACCGTACCGTTCCATTTGGATGTGTACAGATAAGTGCCATCGCATTCTACACCGGCTTCACCGCCGGCAACGCCAACCGGCCAATCGAACTGAAGATCGAACAGATCATCGGTAGGCGGAACCATACTAGAGTGATTTGCTAAATTCGGATTACGATCGGTGACAGATTTTTCCACCTTCACCTTATCGGCTGCAAACAGGCTGAAGCAAAACACCAAAGCTAACAAAATAATTACTACTTTTTTCATTTCTTACTCCTTGAATTTGAATTTTAATTTTTTTTTAAACATTAACAAATACGGACTTCGAAAATAAACATTCAATATTAGACAACAGATTGCGAATCCAATTATTCCAATAAGATGAGATCATGCTAAAGTAATGCTCCTTCGTTTACGATATTAACGATCAAATTTCTACCTCAACCATTATTTTTAAATCCCACATATTTTGGTGGTGATTTTGTTTTTCTCTTTTTTTTTGTCAAATATTAATATTTTTCATTTTTCTTTCTGTACTTTTTTGAACTGATAGACTTCATCGCCTTTTCTTTGCATACCGATTTCCCGGGCTCTTTTCTCCCAAATCTGCTTATCGTGTTCCAGCTTTTCATTCTCCAAACGTAATCTTTCGTTCTCTTTTTGTAGCTCTGAAAGCGTATTTCGGGCTTTGGATAATTCTTTGCCAGTACGATAACGTTTCAGGAAACCGTATCCATCGAAAAAGAAAATATAACAAAGGAATAAAATAATTATTCCGTAAAAAATCAGATCTTTTTTTCTCAGTTTCATCGGTAATTTAAAATTATGGTTTGTTGTTTTTCAAAATCAACCGGCAGCAGATCGAAGGTGTGGGAGTCGATTTTTCTGGGATTGCTTACCAGCTTCAGGAACTCATCGACACCGGCAAGCCGGAAAGCGATGTCAGCCGTTTTATAATGCATGGGAAATACTATTCTGGGATCGATTTTATCCACGAGATTTTTGGCTGTTTTTGCCTCGATGGTATAAACTCCCCCCACCGGAATAAATAAAATATCTATCTTCCCTAATTTGGAAATCAGATCGTCGGTCAGATCGTGTCCAAGATCGCCGCAATGCAGGAAGGTTCTGCCGTCCAGATAGAATCGCATCAGCAGATTCATGCCGCGTTTTTTGCCCTGGCAAGCATCATGCCAAACCGGAATGGCTTCGATTTCCACATTTTTATATTCGTATTTCCCAGGTTGGTTTACAGTGAGGAACGTACCGCCGATCAGATCGAGATTATTATGGTCATGATGATTATGAGTACATAACAGGATGTCGCCTGTTTCATGCTTCGGCATCGGATAGCCAATATCAGAAAAAGGATCGATAACGATCGAAACTTCGTCGTTGGAAATCTTCCACATGCTGTGACCGAACCATCTAACCTTGATCATTTTTTCTCCCGATTTCAGGTTACCGAAATTTGTTTTTCGGCATTGGGGAAG
>DAISYT010000213.1:0-4439 GCA_036825175.1 Candidatus Cloacimonadota bacterium | reverse complement strand
TACATCTTTGAACATACTGTTTGCAAATTAGATGAAGGCGACGGTAATACAGGTGAAGACCTTTTAAACGTGAAAGGCAATTTATGGAGAACCTTTCAGGAAACTATCGTTGCTCCCGAAAATGCAGCGGATTATGAAAAAGGTATTTGGATGTTTGATTACAGTGTTACTGACAGCACAGTCGTGGCAACCACCAACAAAAACTTCGGTAAAGAAGGTGCTTCCATATTTTATTTTCTGCCCACAGGTCCCTGGGGCGTGAGTGATGATAAAACATCCGAAAGCATTATCGATCCGAACTGGCTGCCGTAAATTATAAACATTTTTTTTTCTATCTCACCTTCCGGGTAAAATATTACTTCGGAAGGTGTTTTTGTTAATAAATGCAACTCTCTGATCTGATCAATTGTAACAGCTTTCCGCTCTTACTGGGTTATGCGGAAATTCATTATCATCTCAAATATCTCTTTCCGCGGTATTATCGTAAGGAACCGGAAATCATCGCCGACGTTCCCACTCGGTTTATCAGACTGCAAAATAAGAAGTTGCCGATACTGATCATCATTAAAGATGCGCATAAATTTCCCATTTATCTGGAAAGCATTTCCGTAGAAATTATTTCTGTGAGTAATAACCTAAAAATCGATTTCCGGATCGAAGAGTTTGTGGAAGAAACCTATTTTTCCAGGTTCTTTAATTTGGATGTCTCCAAGTTTGTCATCGATCAGAATCTTTTTATCGACATCATCGTTAATTATTCGGTGAACGGATTGATGAAAAGCTGCAAAAACGATAATTATCCCGGTCTTTCCTTCCAGCCTTTCCGCTGTTTTCTTACGGATAAACCTCTTCCCTTTCCGCAAAACTGGTATTTGGGTGAAACGCATTTCCACAGCAACCGTACCGCCGATCAGGTGGAATTCGGAGCCGATATTCCGGCAGCAAAGATCATGGCGAAAGCGCTGGGATTGAATTGGTTCTTCGTCACCGATCATTCTTACGATCTGGATGATCGCGAAGACGATTGCACCCAGAACGATCCGAACCTGCCCATCTGGCATAAAATGCTACAGGATTGTCGGGAGAACGATGAGACAGATTTCAGGATTATTCCCGGTGAAGAAGTTTCGATCGGTAACAGTGAAGGCAAGAACGTACACCTGCTGGCGATTAATCATACCGCATTTATTACAGGCAGCGGCGACAGCGCCGAAATCTGGTTCCAAAACTTACCGCAGCACCGATTAACAGAAATCGCCTCCGAACACCGACCGGAAAATCTTTTTATCGCAGCTCATCCTTTTGAAAAAGTACCATTTTTACAGAAACTCACTTTGCGCCGTGGAAATTGGAGTAACACCGATTTTTCCGATGCCGGAATTACGTTTATTCAGGCAGTGAACAGCGCCGATCCGGATGAAATTGCCCGATCCGTAGATGAATGGATTAAATTGCTTCTGGAAGGCAACCATTACACTTTGCTTGCCGGTAACGACGCCCACGGAAATTTCAATGTGATGCGGCAAATTAAAACGCCTTTCCGGAAGTTGTTCGCTTCCGACAGACAAACCTTCGGCAAGGTTTTCACCGCTTTCCAATACGACAAAAACGATCCTGTCGCCGGACTGAAAAACAGAAAGGTGATCATCGGTAACGGACCATTTTTGAATTTTGAGCTGATCGCAGATGAGCACTCTTTTCCAATCGGTTCCACACTCGGAGCAGCGCAAGCGATTCTGCAATACGAATGCGCTTCCACACCGGAATTCGGAGAGATAGAAGATTTGGTTTTATGCCTCGGCGATCAGATTAATCATTCGGAAAAACGATATCTCGATCCGGAAAATCTCAGCGAGATCGCCTTACCAAAAACAGGTTATGTGCGAATGCAAGCGAGTACAACCAAAGGCGGATTCGTTTATACAAATCCAATTTGGATCGATAACAATTTTCAAAGTAAGCAGGAGTAGATTATGCTAAATCGTATCTCAATAATTTTCATGCTGTTATGTATGTTTGTTTTATCTTCTTTATACTGTGAAGATATTCGCGTGATGACGTTCAATATCCGTTATAATAATGCTGGCGACGGCATAAACACCTGGCAAAATCGCAAAGAACTGGTCGCCGATATGATTCGTTTCCACCAGGCTGATGTGGTTGGATTGCAGGAAGCTTTATACGGTCAAATAGAGGATTTGGTCGCTTTGCTTCCGGAATATGATTGGATTGGAGTAGGACGTTATGATGGTAAACTCGAGGGAGAATTTTCGGCAATTTTCTATCTGAAAGATCGATTCGAGATGCTGAATAATTCCACATTCTGGCTTTCGGAAACTCCGGATGTACCGGGTTTGGGCTGGGATGCTGTATGTTATCGCATCGTGACCTGGGGTGAATTTCAGGACAAAACATCCGGCAAAATATTCTATCATTTCAACACTCATTTCGATCACAAGGGTGAAACCGCCCGCAAAGAAAGCGCCATCCTTCTCTTAAATTCCGTTGCCGTCATTGCCGGCGATGCTGCTGTTATCGTTACCGGTGATTTCAATGCTCATCCCGATTCGGTTCCTTATCAGATCATCACGCAGGGTTGGGACGGCAAAAAGCTGATCGATTCGCAATTTATTTCACTCTATCCGCATCATGGTCCCACCGGCACTTTCACCGGTTTCGACTTTGCAAAACTCGCAAAACCGCTGGAACTGATCGATTACATTTTTGTTAATGAGAAGATTTCAGTAATTCTTCACGGCACATTGTCCGATACTTACGATGGAAAATTGCCTTCCGATCATTTTCCGGTTTTGGCAGAAATTAAAATTAATTGAAGTGATTTTTTGAGAGGGAAATATGAAATACGACGTTTGTCCGATTTGCGGATCACCTTGCACTATAAAAGAAAATGTTGAAAGAGATATAAAAGGATTCAATTGTTTCAGATGTGGAATATTCAAAATTACTGAGGAAGCTGAAACTTGTTTAGCAAATGTAACAAATAATGAAATAAGAGTTAACATTTCAGGTTGGATCAGAGAGAATAAGGATATGGAGATTCTTTTGACTGAAAAGAAAATAAAATCTCTAACTCAACTAAAAAATCTGAGTGTTTTTGAAAAAGCTGACAAGATTTTGATTTATCTTTCACAAAAATATCCAATACCTGGAGTAGGTTTTAGATTGAATATTAATGGTACAAATAACTATTTTATGAATATTAATAATTATTTTGGTAAAGATATCTCTGAACAAGCTGTGAGTGATTGCAAAAAAATTTTACCATTAATTTCCATCGGAAGAATTCTCGATTATTTTGAATTCCATTTTATTTGGGATAGTTTTCTAAAAAAAGAAAAACAATATATACAAAGTGATTATGATAGCTTCACTCCCAAAGGTTGGGCATATTTAGAATCCTTAAGACAACCTAATCCAAACAGCAGAAAAGCTTTTGTAGCAATGTGGTTTACTGATGAGATGTATGATATCTTCGATAATTACATAGAAACTGCTGTAATCGAGGCGGGTTTTGATAAACCCATATATGTCGGTAAACGCGAACATAATAATAATATAAATGATGAGATAATAGCAGAAATCAACAGTAGTAGATTTATTATTGCAGATTTTACCGGTAATCGTGGAGGCGTTTATTACGAAGCTGGCTATGCTCGGGGAATAAGAATTCCTGTAATTTATACATGCAAAGAAAATTGGTTTAATAAGTATGTGAAACAAAGTATAAAAATTAAAAAAAAATCAAAATCTGAAATCGATAAAGAAGTTAGTATGTTTTCACAAATTCATTTCGATGTTAATCATCAGAATTTTATTATTTGGAAAACTGGTGAAGAACTTAAAGAAAAATTGATCAATCGTATAAAAGCCACAATAATTTAAAAGCTGAGCCATGGTTTAAAAACCACAGCAATGTTATTTCCAACTAAACTCAAAATCTTTATCGGGATAGAAGTTGAATTCCAATAACCTGAAAATCTTCTCGCCTTCTTCCCCATCTGTTTCCGTCACGTTGTAACTGCATTTATCCAGATTAATTCCTGCCGGCAGGCGCAGCGTGATCAGACTTTTTTGCAGAGCTTTTTTCCAGGTTTTCGTTGTCGTTAAAATATATTTGTAATGGTTGTAATTCGGTTTTTGCACGAAAACGATTTCCATTTCCATATCATCTTTGCCTTCAAAAAACAGATTCAATGTAATCCGCTTCAGATTGCGCAGATGTTTTTCCACCGGATTTGCTTCCTTGCCATTCACCAAAATCCTCTTAACTTCGACATCTCCGAATTCCTTGGGATCGGGAAAAGGATAGGTAATTTTGAAATTATCAGAAGCTTTCTTCGGTCGGATAAAATGGTACTTTCCGGTTACTTGCACCGCTCCATCCGGCTGCACAGTTATATCGATCGTTTCATCATTGA
>DAISYT010000212.1:0-4452 GCA_036825175.1 Candidatus Cloacimonadota bacterium | reverse complement strand
ATTACCGGGTAGTGATCAAGTTTAATTTTGTAGTCAAATTGCCAGGATAAAATGGGCGGGATTGCATAAGGATTATGAAAAAATAAAAATAAAGGATGAATTATGTTGAATTATGAGCCGAAATTAATCAAGTCCGAAAAGGACTACAAAGAAGCTTTGGATTCTTTGGATAAGCTTATGGAGCAAGATGAGCTTAACGAATCCGAAAGAAATGCTCTTGAATTATTGGCTCATCTTATTGAAGAATATGAAGATAAACAGTTCCCGACTTCCTTGCCTGATCCGATAGAAGCTATTAAGTTCAGAATGGAACAAGCCGGTTTGAAGCAAAAAGATTTAATTCCTTTTTTGGGGGACAAGAGCCAGGCTTCGCTAGTTTTGAATAAGAAAAAGCCGCTTACCTTATCTATGGTAAGAGCTCTTCATGACGGTCTCGATATTCCACTTGAATCTTTAGTGGCAAATGAACAAAAAAAGTTAGTTCCTGAAATTGCCAATATTGATTGGAACAAATTCCCAATAGCAGCCATGTATAAACAAAATCGGGATATCTATTTCCCTAATATTCAAAAAACAGTTCGGGATTTGAAGAACAATGTTGAAGCAAATATTCGGTATCTTTTTGAACCATATTCCGATATATTATTTTCCCATAGTTTGCTAAGGCAGAATCCTTGTTTGAGTACAAAATGTGATAATTATGCACTTATTGCTTGGCTCGATGCAGTTTGTCGTTTGGCAGATCAAAATGAATCGCCCGTAAGATTTAATATTAAAAGACAAGCTTTGATCTTAAATCAATTACGAGTTTTAAGTACATTCGATGAAGGCCCGAAATTGGCGAAAGAATTTTTAGAGAAAATTGGAATTAAACTCATTATTTTAAAACATCTTCCCAAGACATATCTCGATGGAGTTGCGTTTAATCTTCGCGAGAATGAACCTGTGATCGGTTTGACTCTACGATATGACAGGATCGATAATTTCTGGTTCACTCTTTTTCATGAATTGGGACACATTTTCTTACACCATGTGGAAAATAATAATCCAATTTTCGATAACCTGGAACTTCATGTCGATACAGAAACCGAAAATGCAGCCAATGACTTTGCTGCTAATAATTTAATTGCTGATGAAGAACTGATCGAAGCAGGATTGTTTGATGATTATAATTATGATAAGATCGTGGAAGTTGCTGTAAAAAAACAAATCCATCCGGCTATTATTGCCGGAAGAATTCGTAAAAGACTTAATAATTATTACATATTGAAAAGATTAGTTGGTTTTGGAGAAGTGAGAAAGCAATTTGATTCTTGATGGGGTTTGCAAGCAATAAAAATGATACGGGAAAGGGTGGAGAGATTGTAGCTCACGGATGGGCACGGATGAGCTTTTCTCATGTTCCTTCTTTTCACGAAGAAGAGAGGAATAGCAGGAGGGCGATTCAGGAATCGCCCTCAAAATTCCATTTTATTCAAATTTAAATTCATTCCCTTCCACCTCGATCCTGATCTTCTGACCGGGCAGCACATTGCCTTCCAAAAGCTCGATAGCCAGTCTGTCTTCGATCTCTTTTTGGATAACACGTTTCTATAGACGGTGAAATAGACGCAATTTTCTTGTACCCAAGCTTCCTTTGAAGAATTAATTTGACAGGTACGGATAGCAAAATAATTTTTATACGTATTTGAAAGGGGGTGGTGAAATGAATACTAAATTAACACTGAAATTGGATAATGAAGTAATAGAACGGGCAAAGAAATACGCCCGTTCACAAAAAAACAGTCTTTCCAAAATGATAGAAACATACTTGAAATCGTTGATTAACAGAGACGATGAACTTGCTGAAAAAGATGAGGATATTTCTCCCTTTGTCAAAAGTATGAAATCAGGAGTTGTTTTACCTTCGGATTACGATTATAAAGAAGTCTATGGCGAATACCTGAAGGAGAAGTATAAATGAAAGAGACATTGTTCTGGGATACGAACGTAGTTCTCGATCTGCTTGGGGAACGTGATCCTTTCTATATCTCCGCCGCCAGAATTGCTTCATTGGCAGATAATAACAAAATAACCATTGTCGTCTCGGCGCTTACTTTTTCAACAGTATTTTATGTGCTTTCCAAGTTTGAAAGTAAGGATTGTGTAAAAGAAAAACTCCGAAAATTCAAGATCATAGTGAAAATAACAGACCTTTCTGAAAAGGTTATAGAAAAAGCACTTGCCTCGAAATTCACAGATTTTGAGGATGCTTTACAATACTTTTGTGCAGAAGAATACGGTTGCGATATTTTAATAACAAGAGATGCAAAAGATTTCAAAAATTCATCAATTCCCATACTCTCTCCGAATGAATACCTAAGCAGTTTAGAATTAGAATAAATACATCGTATTCTTAGAAATTAGAGACGCAGTTTCCTGCGTCTCAATATATAATTTCTTCTTGCTTCTCTCATGTTCCTTCTTTTCACGATGAAGAGAGGAACATCAGGAGGGCGATTCAGGAATCGCCTTCAAAATTCCATTTTATTCAAATTTAAATTCATTCCCTTCCACCTCGATCCTGATCTTCTGACCGGGCAGCACATTGCCTTCCAAAAGCTCGATAGCCAGTCTGTCTTCGATCTCTTTTTGGATAACACGTTTCAGCGGACGCGCACCAAACTGCGGATCGAAGCCCATTTCAGTGAGTTTATCCAAAGCTGCATCGCTGAATTCCAGCTCGATATTTCTATCTTTCAAACGCTTATTCAACTGGTTGATCTGCAACTTTACGATCCGGCGAATCTGCTCTTTATCCAGCCTGTGGAACACGATGATGTCATCCAGACGATTCAAAAATTCCGGGCGGAAATACTGTTGCAAAGCTTCCTTCAGATTAGCCTTAACTTCCTCTTCCGGCTGGTCACGCATTTCGTAAATGAGCTGGGAAGCCACGTTGGAAGTCATAATGATCACGGTGTTTTTGAAGTCCACCGTGCGTCCTTTTCCGTCGGTCAGTCGTCCGTCGTCCAGAATCTGCAAAAGGATGTTGAACACGTCGTGATGCGCTTTTTCGATCTCATCCAATAAAATGATGGAATATGGTTTTCGGCGCACGGCTTCCGTTAAATAGCCCCCTTCTTCGTAACCCACGTATCCGGGAGGAGCGCCAATCAATCTGGAGACAGAATGCTTTTCCATAAATTCACTCATATCTATACGTATCATAGCTTTATCGGTATCGAAAAGAAAGTCTGCCAGAGTTTTTGCCAGTTCGGTTTTACCCACGCCGGTCGGTCCCATGAACAGGAACGAGCCGATGGGTTTATCGGCATCGGAAAGACCGCTGCGAGAACGGCGGATAGCATTGGAAAGCGCGACGATTCCTTCTTTCTGACCCACCACACGCTGCGAAAGCACATCTTCCATCTTCACCAATTTCTGTAATTCGCTCTGCATCAATTTTGCCACCGGAATACCGGTCCATTTTGCCACCACTTCGGCGATCATTTCTTCATCGACCACCTCTTTTAAAAGCTGCTGATCTTCGGGAATTGCCTTCACTTTTGCCCGCAAAGCATCGAGCTGTTTCTGCTTTTCCACCAGTTCGCCGTATTTCAGTCGCGACACTTTATCCAGTTCTCCTTTTCGTTCGGCAATTTCGGCGTCGGCTTTGATCTGATCTATCTTTTCGGAAAGCTCACTGATTTGCTTCAACAGATTTTTCTCATGTTCCCAACGCATTCTCAGTTGTGATTGAGTTTCCTTCAAATTTGCCAATTCTTCGGCTATCTGTGCCATTCTTTCCTTGGAAGATGCATCCTTTTCCCGCTTCAAAGACAGATTTTCTATTTCCAACTGGCGCATTTTACGCTCCACCGTTTCCAGTTCCTGCGGCAGGGAATCGATTTCCATTCTCAGGCTGGCACAGGCTTCATCCACTAAATCGATGGCTTTGTCCGGCAGGAAACGATCCGAAATATAGCGGTTGGAAAGCACGGCTGCCGAAACCAAAGCATGATCGGTGATCTGCACCCCGTGATGCACTTCATATTTTTCCTTGATACCACGCAGGATGGAAATGGTATCTTCCACCGTCGGTTCGTTGATCATCACGGGCTGGAAGCGACGTTCCAAAGCTGCATCTTTTTCGATATATTTACGATATTCATCCAAAGTAGTTGCCCCGATGCAATGCAGCGAACCTCGTGCCAAAGCCGGTTTCAGCATATTGGAAGCGTCTACGGAACCTTCCGCAGCACCGGCACCGACCACGGTATGAATCTCATCGATGAACAGCACGATCTTGCCTTCGGCTTTTTCCACCTCTTTCAAAACGGCTTTCAGTCGCTCTTCAAATTCGCCCCGGAATTTTGCTCCGGCTAAAAGCGATCCCATATCGAGTTCCAAAATATCTTTGTGTTTCAGATTTTCCGGCACATCCAGATCGACCACGCGGCGAGCCAGACC
>DAISYT010000211.1:0-4495 GCA_036825175.1 Candidatus Cloacimonadota bacterium | reverse complement strand
TTTCACCGGCAAAATCGCCGACAATAACTTTGGGAATCACTCCGCCAATGATGTTCAGAAGTGTGGTTTTTCCACTGCCATTGGCACCGGTAACCGCGATCAATTCACCTTTCGTAGCGGAAAAATCGAAATTTCGTAAAATCCATTGGGATGAATTCGCATACCGAAATGATACGTTTTTGATCTCGAGCATGAGAAGGTTACTCCACCTCGATCCGATTAACAAATTTCAGCCAGCGCTGTTTAAATTCATCGTACGGAAGGATCAGACGAAAAGACAGACTCGGTGCATCTTTCATTTCGATAAAATAAGCGTTTTCGGTTTCTTCGGCAGGAAGGCGTAACGAACCGCCATCGGCAGAATGAAAAATCAAATAAGCGAATTTATCGATGCCGTGCTGCTGCAAAATATCGCGGATTTTCCAACCCTGAAAATCAGCTCCTTGTTTTGTTTTGAAATCATCTTTTGTGATGTTTTGTAATTCATCTGAATTCAAAATGAAATCTATTCTCTGATAACGAATTAAGAGTAAATTTGGAGAAATTTGTTCCGATGAACGAAGCCATAAAAGGACAGCTAAAATTATAACTAGCAAAACTAAAACAAAGACGATCTTTTTCATTTTTCTCTCAGTTTGTATTTTCTTACGGAATAGCCGTTTTGAGAGCTTTCGCCTAATTTCTGGAAATCCGTCAGACGCTGGTAAAATTGCTCATTTTGTTTACCTGATTGAGAATAATCGGTGCGAAAAACACAGATTTCCCGCACGTCATGCAGGTTGCAAACCGGCGGCAACAGAGCGGAATGTGAATAAAATTTTCTCTTCTTTTTGCTGAATTCCAATGCAGAAAATGATTTTTCCGAAGTAAGAAAAGCAGTGCCATCCGCAGCTATGAATAAAACGTATTCTGCTGTGATTTCATGCTGCTTTAAAAGCTCTGCCAGATTGCCGCCATCCTCGATGGAACAGATATTTTCCACATTTCCGGTAACCAAAATCTGTGGCTGGACGCAAGCGCTAAGAATAGCAACGAGCATGAGAAGAATTATCGATCTTGCCATTTTAAAAGCCTGATATTCTGCCATTCCGGATCGGAGAAATTCATCTCAAAGCTTATTGGATTTCCGGCATCATCCCGCATAAAAGGCAGATTTTTCCACTGTAAAAGCGCAGCGACTTCCTGCCAATTTTTAAACTGCGTACGAAAGAAAACTGCCCGGTCGAAAGCCTGAATATAAACCAGGTTTTTAATCCACATACCGTTGGGCATGTCGTTACTTTGTAAATCCATCCGTCCATCCCCGATCACCAACACGGCATTTTTCAGATATTTATCATAATCGAGCCGATGTGAAACACCGTCACGTCCCACAACCCAAAATTCATCTTGCGGATCGGGAAATGATCTGGTTAGCAAATCCCGGAACAGGTAACTTTTTTTGTCTTGGAAATCAGGCAGATCGGCATGAATTTCCAGCAAAGGCAGTATCTGTTCAGCGCTGAGCAAGGTGTAGGGAATAGGCAGGGAAAATAATTTTTCCACTTCGATAGTATCGATATTTTTGATCCAATACATCTCCCGTATTGGCGGCACGATCAAGCGTATTTCATTTTCTGATAAGAGAATCTCGTTTTTTTGCAGAGCCAAAATCGGCTGATGAGCAGAAATATCCTGTTTGGATAAACGCACCTGGTAATTATCCTGCGAAGTGAATTTGAGAACGGTAAAATCCTCGATTCGATATTTCGCCAAAACCTCGCTCAAAAGCGTTCCCTGCCAGACATCGAACTTCGTTTGCGCATCTTTTTCTCTTTGCGTTTCCACTTCTGCCTGCTCGTAATTTTGCAATTCTTCAGTGGAAATGTCATAAGTTTTTTCTCCCTGAATCAACGTAAGGGCAGAAAGTGATAAGGCAGCAAATAGAAAAAACGGGATGAATGTCGGTTTCATATTATCCTGTATTGTTTTAATTTTACGAATAATAACCGGGACACGACACCTCCTGCGATGCCGGAAATGGCGGCAGCTACCAAAGCGATGAGCAATGGAATGAATGCCAAACGCATAACCAGAATGGTGACTACCAGCACTCCGCAAAGATTTGCCAGTGTACAAATAAGCACCTGAGCGAAAAGTGAATTTTTCGGTCGCAGGAAAATAGCGATTCCATCGGCAACGATGCCCGGTAAAGTATAACTGAGCAGCGACACTGCCCCGTGATTTCCAAAATAGCCTAAAGCAATAACCACGATAGCCTGTATCACGCCGAACAGCGTTCCGGTTCCGGTTTTATTCACGATGGCGACGACTAACGCCAGCCACATCATGTAAAAACCTCCGGCTAACGATCCGCCCGGAATCAATAATGGAGCGGAAAACAAATGAATTAGCGGTGTGACCAGCGGTTTGATCGCCAAACCCAATGCTGCAAAAATAGCCATGTAGAGCAAATCTTGTGTGGAAAATTTTTTCAATATCACTCTCATCATTCCGACTATGCAAATCCGAAAAAGTACCGATAAATTAATTCTATTCCTGCAAAAATAAATTTCATATTCATCTCATCAAACCATTCTGAGAAATTCCTGCCGGGTAAATCTCTCTACGAAAAGGTAGAATCGAGGCAGCTTTTCGGGAAGTAAGTGTTATTTTGTGTAACTAAAAACAATGAAACTGAGCACCGCACAAATGATCGAACCGACATAAAGATAAGTAAGAAATCCGGTCCTGCCGGTTTTAAGTTTGGTTAGTTTGGCATATTGGTGAACGTAATAAGGGACTTTGATGCTGAACCAGGTGTATTCCACATCCACTTCCTGCTTGTTTAGATAGATGATTACGAAAGCCGATGTGATCATGGTCAATCCGATGAATCCCAACCCGATAAA
Source organism: Candidatus Cloacimonadota bacterium (assembly GCA_036825175.1). Classification (GTDB taxonomy): domain Bacteria; phylum Cloacimonadota; class Cloacimonadia; order Cloacimonadales; family TCS61; genus B137-G9. Next base: position 1,604 of record DAISYT010000211.1, on the reverse strand, counting down.
AATGAATATAATCAACATTCACCTCCTGAGGCACGACAAAAATTTTTTATTGATTACTGTCAAGAAAGCAGAATCATCTCGGGAAAATTAGCAGGACTTGTGATGGTCAATTCATGAAAGTTAGGATCGGTTCTCCTGCTGCACCGGAAATTCTCAGCAGTCCGGAAATGGCATGTTTTTCGTCGAAACCTAGGTCATTTCCATAACCGATCACAAAATATTCATTACCGATTTTGGTGATGAATATCCGACCATTATTCGTGTAAATATAGGTGTTATCGAATTGATAACCCGTAAACTTATAGAATTTTGTCCGATTCATTAAAAAGAAGCCGTCGCCACCTCCACCACCTTGGGAAGCTGGGATTTTATAATAACTGATCGCCAGCACGGCAATATTATGCATGTCCTGCACCACGGCTCGTCGATTGGCTTCTTTGGCACGTGAATCGAACATGACTATCCCGGCAGATATAGCTGCTGCCACGATAACCACGGCAAGAACGATGAGTAAAAGTTGTTGAGTTCCCATGTTCTCAATACACCGAAATCGGTTTAATCTTCATGAAAGCCCGGATAATGGAATTTCCCCCTGAAAATTATTGGTGAGAATAAAGATCAAATAAGAAATTACATATTTCACTACATATAAATTATCGATGCTGACACTCTAAAATAAGCAAAATGTAAGGAAATAATGCAACAAAGAAAAGGCAAAAAAATAATAAAAAGCTGTCAAGTTGATATTACGTATACGCATGAAATCTTCAGATTGCGCAGGTGGAGCCGCATTATTCCTTTATATCCAAATCAATTTTCGTGAATTTATAGAGGGTAGTTTTACCCGACTAAACGGTTTTATCATACAAAGCCTCGGTTGCATGATTTTGTCTCTTTTCTTCTCCCATTCTCCAAAGGCGGCTAAATCACTCCATCGTTCGCATCATTGCAATTCCCTAAAAAATTATGTAAACCGACGTACAACTGAAAACATGCCTTTTTTCAATTGACAAACGGGATTGCCTGAGAATTTTCAAAATATGAAAAAATCTATGAATGGAGCAGGAATGAAAAAAACGATTTTGTTGTTTTTTCTTTTTTCCGGCATATTTCTCTTTTCCCAGATAAACCTGGATGTGATCGATACTCCCAACGATGACGGCTCTTCTTTGCAAATCGATTGGCAGATTTCCAATTCGGAAAACGGACAGGTTGTTTTGGAGAAAATCGGGATTGACGGGGAGAAAAAAATCTTAGCCAAATCCGACCAACTGCAGGGCAGTTACACCGATGGAACCGATGTGGAGCCAAACGTGGAATATACTTATATTCTCACTCTTTTCGGTGCTGACGGTGTTCCGGTCGATCAGGCAACGGTAAGCGGCAGTTCACGGGCGCAATGGTTCAATACCAGCAAGATTGCCCTTCTGATTATGATCGTGATTCTTACCACGGCAATCGTCTATTACATCTATTCCGCCAAAAGCGGTAAAGACCTCTACATCCGCAAGATTAACGGTCTGGAATCGATGGATGAATCGGTGGGAAGAGCCACAGAAATGGGAAAACCCATTCTCTTCGTGCCGGGAATTCTCGATCTGGAC
>DAISYT010000210.1:0-4506 GCA_036825175.1 Candidatus Cloacimonadota bacterium | reverse complement strand
GCATCAGTTTGAGAGCTGTGGCAAAAGTTCTGCCGTCTTTGCGATGAGTTTCCCGCACGGGCCAAAGCCAGCCCAGATCGAGATGGGCATGACCGATGGAATAAGCCGTGAGCGAACTGGCATTGGCAGGTTTGGAAAGCAGTTCGTGAGTGATTTCCAGGCATTTTTCGATACCGTTGCCATCATTCCGGACGTTGCATACTTCGTTCAGACCATAAATAATTTTATTGCGGCGAGGTGTGTTTGCTTCCAATGCTTCCAGCAGATTTATCAGTGCCTTCAAATCCAGATCGAGTTTAATGACATCCTGGTGCACGACGACGAGTTCGGCTTGCTGAAGTCGGTAGTCGTTCTGTCCCGCACCGAAAAGTCCGTTGGCGCCGGCTTCTACCAACAGATCGACTTTTTCGCCGGCGGCGGCTTTAGCGAACAGCGGTACAAAATATTTTCCGGAACGCAAATCCCAATGGATTTTGTTGGTTAGCCCCAGCCAGGGTGAGTCGTCTTTCCACACGCAGCCTTCGCCATTCAGATCGATGAGAGCGCCGACTTCTTTGCCTTGAAATTCAGCAGGAATCGTTCCCCAAAATTTGAACCAGGCACAGCCCCAAAGTTCGCCCCATTCTTCCCCGATTTGGATCGGTTTGAATTCTGCTTTCAGAGCAGTTTCATAAGGGATCGGTTCGATCTTGTCGTAAATAAAAGAAGCCGAAAGCGGCTGTGGATCGGAATATCGGAGCTTATTGATTCTATCTGCAAAATGCTTGATGCGCTGAAGATAAATTTTTTCTCGCTGCATTTATCACACCTCAAAAATTTTTGGATTGAATTTGAAAACAGCAAAAAAGCTGGCAAGAAAATAAACCACGAATTTCACGAATTGGCACTAATAGAAGCTCACGGATTTACACTGATAAACACGGATAGTATCATAGCAACTAACCTGTCTTCGCTAAAGCTACGCCAAGGCAAGCAAAACAAACAAAAATGAACTTTTTTGTTTTTAGAATTCAAAGATTTTTTATCATATAAGCTTCAGTATATGACAAGAAACCGACACCTAATCTCTTTAAAAGATAGAGAAATATAATCCTACTTCTTTAAAAAATTAATTCGTCATTTTTTCCAATCCCATAATATCAATGGAAAAGGTTAAGTTTGAGATTTTATAAGTTTTAGTAAAATTAGTTTCGTAATTAATTCCATATCCTACATTCAATTTTATGCCTTTAATTATTAAACTTATTCCTGATGACGGTGTAAATGAACACCATTTATTTCGATGAAAAATATAAGCTGCTGAATTAAGTTTTACGTATGTTCCGACACCACATAGACCTAACTTATCAGTTTGTTCTAAGTATGGGAAATAATTTATTCCAGAATTAGATACAAATAAGGATTCAATTATATGGTAATCCCAAATAATTGAAGATGCCCATTCAAGAGGAAAAAGTACTATATTAAGACCTAATCCGATGTTATCGGAATACTTGTTTTTAATTAAAAAATTGTCTCTGTATGTCCAGAATATTGACAATTCATCAAAATTATAATATAGATTTTTGTGAATTGGTGATTGCGAAATAAACTGCCAGCCAATCATATGTCGATAATTACCTTGATAATTATATCCTAACGTCATGCTGAGAAAATCATTATCTTTTTCTGCATCTATTTCAGTAGAATTCAAAGAACCAATGAATAAAATACATATTATTGAAATTACCATTTTATTCATTTTCTCTCCTTTCGTTCGTGTTTGTTGGTTGCTTTTTACAGTTTCACCTTCAATACATTTCCAAAATGAATTAAATTGAGCGGAATTTCGGGATAGTTTTCCGTGAAGAATTTGTATTTTTCAAGCTTAAAATTCTGATCGGTAAATTTTACTTCATACGCTTTGGAATCCTGGATAATAAAATCAACTTCCTGTTTTTTTTGAGTTCGCCAAAACTTGATCTCGTCAGGTTCATACATGTCGTAAAATCTTCTGAAAACAAAGTTCTCCAGCAGATCACCCCGGTCTTCGCGTGTAGCAATCGGTTCGAAATTATTTAAAAGATAATTTCTCAGTCCCAGATCATTCAGGTAAATTTTGGGCATTTTTCTCAATTCTTTGGTTGAATTTCTGTGATACGGTCTAATTTCCGTGATATGAAACGACGACTTCATCAAAGTAACATACAAAATGACGCTTGTTTGCGAAATATGCAGGTGATTGGCGAAATTATTGGCATTGAAAAGCCCGCTATTGGCAGCTAACATTTTAAGAATATCGTAATAAATTTTCGGAGTTTTCAAATTGGATTCTTCGATATCCTTTTTGATGTAAGATTCCACCAAATCTTTCAAAATCAGTTTTTTTTCGAGAAGATCATTTTCCAAAACTACGGCGGGATAACCTCCAAAAAGCAGGTATTCATTGAGTTGTTTGTACATTTCCTGCAAATAAATTTCAGGAATTTTACCGCAATTGAGGTAAGGAGCTAGTGTATCTTTGTCTTTGAAAATCAAGAATTCTTCCAGGCTCAACGTTGGCAATTGAAAAATCCGTTTTCTGCCTGCCAGGCTGTCCTTAAATTTTGCATCGATATAAAATGCCGAAGAGCCGCTGACGACCATTTTCAGATTTGAACCGGACAAATCGTAATGGTATTTCAGAAAATTAGTCGGATCAACTAAATATTGGATTTCATCGATGAAAACGAATGCTTTTTCATTTTCATTAAAAGGTGGAATCACATTGAATAAGTTACGTGGATGAGTATTCAATAAATTCAGAATTTCATGGTCTTCCAAAGAAATAAAAGATGCTTGCTTTTTCTGAGACAATAATTCGTTGTAAAGCTGCTTTAGAAGTGTTGTTTTACCGGTCTGTCTGGCACCCAGTAAAAGCGTTATTTGTCTTTTATCAAGATGCTCATAAAGCTTTTTAAATAAACTTCTTCTTTTCATGGGTGACAAATTATCCCGATTTTAACGTATGTCAAATTAAAAATTATCCCACTTTTCATGCCTTGCTACTTAAAAATTATCCCAATTTCGATTGCCTTTCACTGACAAATTATCCCAATTTATAATTTATCCTAAGCTCACAAAGTCTTGAGATAAGTCGGATAATTCCAAATTCTGCGAAGGTTTTACACACCTCCCGGCTAAAGCCGTACTCCTAAGCCAACGGCTTATAAATCTCAAGAGGAGATTTTATCATTCACAAAGTCATCAATTATGTTCTTTGAGTCTTCGTGTCTTTGTGGCGAAAACCGTTCTTACCTCAAGCCTACGCATTGAGGCAAGTCCGATAATTATCCGTGTTGATCGGCGTTCTGCCGGAAGGATGAGACCAAAGGTTCATAAGCTAAATTTTTTTTATGATGATTACTTCGAGCAATTTATACAAATTCAAATTTTGAAGTTGAAATGGTATTAATCACATCACTATCACCAAAATCGCTCCTGCCAGCATGATGACTGTGGCAATGGTTTTGCGCAGCAGGTAATGATCATGGAAAAGCTGACCGCCGATGACGACAGCAAAAAACACGGAAGTTCGTTTGAGTGCCAGTACTAAAGCCACCGAGCCGAGTTTGACAGCTTCGATCTGCGTATAACGATAAATCATCGTGAAAATCGCTACAAGCAGAATCGGCAGCCAGGAACGCTTGAGTGTGGGCACGATAGATAATTCTTTTTTACGCCAAAGCAACGCCAATAATAGAAAATCGATAGCCAAAAAAAGATGTTGAAAGCCCAAAAATGCCAGCGGCGGCAGGTTGTATTCCTTTAACAGAACTTTATCCAAAATGGAAGTGACGGTGAACAAAATCAGGGCAACCACAATGTAACGATGCCCTTTCGATTTGACGAAAATCTTAAATGGTTCCAGCAAATCCCGTTTATGCAGAAGCTGCAAAATGTACGTTCCTACCAAAAGCAGGATGAGACCTAAAACTTCGTAACGTCCCAGAGCTTCTTTCAAAAAGATAAATGCCGTCAGAGCGACCAAGCCGGGAGTGAGCACCAGCAGCGGCAAAGCACCGCTTATTTCCAGATTTTTCAGTCCGTACATCACGCATAAAAATGACAGCATTCCCAAAATTGTTTTACCAAAAAGTACCCACAAAGCGGTGCCGGAAAGCGCTGAGAGATTCAAACTCAGTAAAATGGGAATGGAAAGAACGAGATTGAACAGTGCCAAAACCAAGGAAAATTCCAGCGCTTTTTCTTGGAAAAGAACCTTCTTTTCAAAGATTGCCGCTGCCGCACTGAACAGAGCAGAAATCAAAGCAAAATAAAACCAATTCATATCGGATCAAATCTCCTCAAAATATTTTCCGGTAGTATGCTTTTCATCATTTTTACCTCGTGCACATCAATTGAAATCAGAAATTTTGCGGCAAGAATTTTTCTGATAAAAAAATGCAATCCCGAACTGCTTGAAGGTTATCATCATGATCAAATCGATCCATAAAAAGCAATATGGATATTTTTCACACATCGGAA
>DAISYT010000209.1:0-4557 GCA_036825175.1 Candidatus Cloacimonadota bacterium | reverse complement strand
TGGCATTACATGCCGATGTCCCGATAATTCCAGTGGCACATTACGGTGGAGAGTATTTTTGGTATAGAATTTCCAGATTCAAAAGAACCAACTTCACCTATAAAGTAGGAAAACCGCTCGTCCTGAAAAAAACATTAATCCCACCGCAGATACTTCGTCATAAAATGTTGGATCAATTAATGTATCGTCTTGCTGCGCTGCTTCCTGAGAAAAACCGGGGAGAATACTGGGAAATCAATAAAATAAATGATAAATATATGGAAGAAATCGATTTTGAAAAATTAAATTCAAGGAGTTATTAAAATGGAAAAAATGATTTCAAATTGTGGACTTATCTGCTCGGAATGCCCCGCATTTATAGCCTTCCAAACCAATGACGACGCCTTGCGCAGAAAGACAGCCGAACAATGGAGTAAAATGAATAATGCTGAGATTCCACCCGAATCTATTAACTGTGAAGGCTGTTTGAGTGATGGAAGACTTTTCGGTTATTGTCATGAATGCGAAATTCGTAGCTGTTGCCAAAAACATGAAGTGGATAATTGTGCTTATTGTGCTGATTACGGTTGTGAGAAGATCACGAATTTTTTTGAAATGGTACCGCAAGCTAAAAGCATTTTGGATGAAGAAAGAGAAAAATAACAGTATTTTTTATTCCCCGGCGCTTTTGCGCCGGGCTTTATCTCGCCACTCTGTGGCAATTTCTCATACTGTATCGTCTTTTTATGATGAATCTTAAATTCGTACTTTCTGCCATTTTCCCCGACGATAAATCAAAAAAGCCCAAAGTGCAATCACAGAATTAGAGATAACCATCGACCACCAAAGCGCATCATAAGGATGCACTGACAGCGGTAGCGCAAACCAGTCGAAAACCGGTTTTAAAAATTCTATGGGAAAATGTTTATAAGCCAAACCGGACAGTAACAGAACAAACGGTATACGCAATCCCCAGAGGCGAATTACATTTAGAATCATGGATGGTTTCGTATGACCGGAGCCATTGAAAACTCCCATAAAAACGAATACTATACCAAACGCCAGAGATGAGAACGTGAGAATACGGAACATCCTCTTCCCCATTTCCACCACCTCCGGATCGGCAATCAAAAAGCGAGTAAGTTCGCCCCCGAAAAAGAATAATACCAAACAACCCGCCGTCATTATGGTCATCACTAAAACAAATGCTTTCTTCACGCTTTCTTTAGCTCTGTCCATTTTGCCAGCTCCCATGTTCTGCCCGATCACCGTCGCCAAAGCGCTGCTGATGCCCATCGCCGGCATCGTAAAGAATCCGGTTATGCGTCCACTGATGGAAAAGACGGCAATCACTGCCGTACCGAAACCATTCACGAATCCCTGCAAAAGCAGGAAACCAAAAGCTGTAACAGATTGTCCCAAGGAAGCCGGAATACTGATCGACATGATGCGTTTTAGCATGGCTTTATCCGGCAGGATATCCTTTTGAGTGGGCAGTACCGGTTTTGATTTTTTGATCAGAAAGATAACTGCAAAAACCGCAGTCATAATTCTGGCAACCAGCGTGGTAATGGCTGCTCCCATCGTTTCCAACCTGGGAATGAATCCTACACCAAAAATTAATAACGGATCGAGAACGAGATTTAACAACACGGAAATCACCTGGATTTTCATAGGAGAAATCGTATCACCCAATCCCTGCGAAATGCTCTGATAAGTCATAAAAATGAACATGAAAACCATTCCCAGAAGAATGATGGAAACGTATTGTTTGGTGATGATAAAAATCTCTGCCGGAACTTGCAGAATATTCAAAATGGGATCGATAAAGAGAAAAACGCCAGGCAGAAAGACCGCACTGAAGATGCACAGAATAAGGAGATATTGTCCCACCACCCGTTTCATTTCTTCGGGTTTTCCGGCTCCTTTGTATTGTGCGATCAGAGCCGTACCGGAAATGACAAATCCAGCGCCAAAAGAAGAAAGAAAGAAAACGAGCGGATAAGCTATACCGGCTGCTGATACGGCTTTCGAGGCATCGTCTCCCAATTTTCCTAACCAGAAAGTATCCGTAAGATTATAAAAAACCTGCAGAAAATTCGCCAGCATGATCGGTAATGAAAGCCTGATCAGGTTTTTGGTGATATTTCCTTCAGTCAAATCCAGTATTTTGTTTTTCATCTGTCCCAATTATCCAAAAAATTTAACCTCCCACTTTTTCATGGTGGGAGGTCAAAAGAAAACGTAATGTTTCCGAATTATTATTTTTCGCTATCCACCACTTTGGGATCGTGCTCTTTTAAAGTGGCGGCATAATCAAACATTTCATCCAAAGTATTGAATCTGTCGAAATAGGAAAGAGCTTCCTGCATTTGTGTATCGTCTTGGATGGCGATTTTATACTGAGCCACATCTCCCAGTTTTCTGCCGACGATATTGGCTTCTAGCTCGGTACTAATCCAGGTACGGGAGCTGTCCACATCGGTTTGTACAAATTCGATATCTTTGCTTCTGGCAAAATCCAGGAAATCGTCGATGATGGCATCCGTAACTATGAAATCTTCTGTCACATCCTTTTCATGATCCAGAAGATAATTTACTAATAGTTAAAGAAAGTGCTTTTACGGCGCAACTCGACTTCAAATTTATTCAGCAGGGATTGCTCGATTTTGATGTCGGGAGTAATGCCGCCGCCGCCGTAAACTACCCGACCGCTGGAAGTATGATAAATAGTTTCATGGCTTTTTTCTTCGGCTTCTTCCTGCATTTTTTCGATTTCCTCTACACTGACAGCGCCACTCATAACTCTTTCATCTTTAAGCAGTTTATCGTTCAAATCTTTATGAATACAGCGACCGGAATTTATATAATATTTGGCAGTCGTAACCTTCAAACCTTTGCCTTCCGAAAGTGGGTATAATCTTTGTACGCTGCCTTTACCGAACGATGTTTCTCCCACGATGAGACCTTTGTCCCAATCCTGTAGTGAGCCGGCAAAAATCTCGGCAGCACTGGCTGAACCGCCATTGATCAGTGCGATGACCGGATATCCGCTTCTCATGCGATTGTATCTGGTAAAGTATTCCTGGTTGGCTTCGGAGATACGACCTTTGGTAAAGACGACGCGTTTATCTTTTCCGATGAATTCATTCACGGTGTTGATGGCTTCCGTCAGCAATCCGCCGGGATTGTAACGCAAATCGATGAGCAGACCTCGAATACCTTCGTCTTCCAGTTTATCCAGCTCTGCTCTCAGTTCGAGAGTCGTATTGGCATTGAATTGGCGAATTCTGATATAACCGATACCATTATCCATTTTGAAGGCATAAGGAATGCTTTTGATTTTGATAATATCACGTACAATCTCAAAATCGAGGTCTTCATCCACGCCCGGACGGGAAATGGTGATGACGACTTTCGTTCCCGGTTCACCGCGCATCAGACTGATGGAAGAATCGGTATCCATACCGATGACGTCTTCGCCATCCACTTTGATGATCCGGTCTCCTGCCATAATACCCATCCGATAAGCCGGAGTTCCTTCGATCGGCGAGACCACGGTGATGTAATCGCCTTTTTTATCGATGGAAATTCCCAACCCGCCAAATTCTCCTTTTGTGTCGGAAGTGAATTTTTCAAACTCTTCTGCTGAAAAATAGACTGTGTGCGGATCGACTTCGTCCAAAAGTCCTTCGATAGCGGAATCGATCAGATCGGAAATGTCTGTCTCTTCCACATAATTTTCCCGGATCATCATGAGAACTTCATTGAAAAGTGAGATTTTCTTATAGATATTTGTGCCGTCATTAGAAGCAGCTTCCACTCTTCCCGACTGGAAAAACAGAATAGAAACTAACAACCAGCCCAGGATGCTCACGGAAATCAGAATTTTGCTTTGTTTATTATATTTCATATAAATGTTCCTCTCTTTTTTATAAATATCTGCTAATTTCTGCCTTAATTTCATTTCGTATCTCCTCGATACTTTGGCGACCATCCAGAATGACGAATCTGTCTTTTTCCATCCCGGCGATCTGTAAAAAACCCTTTCTCACATTCTGATGAAACACAAGCGATTCCTGTTCCAATCTGTCGGCTAATTTCGCTTCGATGCGGGAGAGCCCGATTTCTGCCGGCAGATCGACCAGAAAAGTTAAATCCGGTTTCAGGGCAAACGTGGCGAATCGGGTCAGGATGTCAATAGTTTCGGCAGGAATTTTCCGGGCTGCCCCCTGATAGGCTCGTGTCGAATCATAATAGCGGTCGGAAATAACCCATTTCCCGCTTTGCAATGCAGGCAATATCCATTCGGCTGTATGCTGGCTGCGGCTTGCCATATAAAGCAGCACCTCGGTTTCCGGGATCATTTCCTTATTTTCGGTACTGAGCAATATGCGCCGAATTTCTTCGGAAATTTTGGGTCCGCCCGGTTCCCGCGTAAGCAGCACATCGATACCGATCCCCTGCAAATACTCACTCAGCATCTTTGCCTGAGTGGACTTTCCGCATCCTTCGATGCCCTCGAATGTAATGAAAATACCTTTCGTGTCTGAGTGGGTTCACCGTCCAGGTTAATGG
>DAISYT010000208.1:0-4585 GCA_036825175.1 Candidatus Cloacimonadota bacterium | reverse complement strand
GATAAGTGAAATCCACCCAATGATTGTCTTCATGCATTTTTTTTGCGTTATAATATATTACTGTGCTCACTACAATAAACATGATTAAAATGACAGCAAATCCAAATGCTAACCTAACTCCGATCGATAACTTGTTCATACTTTATCTCCTTATTTATTAGTTTATTACTAATCTTTCATCGTGGATCAATCGCTCCACATTCAATACGATGAGCAGGTCTTTGGTGACACCGGCAATAAAATCGGAATTGATCTTCTTTTCCTGCTCGCTGTTTTTCTGAAGTGAATCCAAATTTACTTCCCGGCTTCCGACGATTTCATCCGCCAAAATACAAAACTCGATACCTTTGTCTTCCACGATGATGATTTTATTCAGATCGGTAATTCCGGCAGAAGGAAGGTCTAAAAATGATTTTATATCGATCACAACCAGAATTTTACCTCGCAAATTGATGATTCCCATCAGAAAATCCGGCGTCAAAGGAAGGGGGGTGATGGTATTGATCTTGGAAACTTCACTTACAAAGTTGCTGGAGATCAGATAATGTTCGTTTGCCAAAACAAATTCCAATCCTTCGATAATTCTGCCGGATGCTTCTGCCACGATCGGTTTTTTTGCAAGCAGTTTTGCTCTTTGTTTTAGGATGGCTCTTTTCTTTTGTTCATAATCGTTTACTTGATTTTCCATCGCATATTTCCTTTCAAATCACACATTTATCATTTTTTTGAATTCATGAATCGTCAGACCTTCCGATTCCAATAGGATATAATCATCCTCAAAATTACCGAGGATGTCTGTAATGATTTTCTTTTGTTTACGGTCGGCATCGGCACTGCCCTTTTTTTCCTGCAATTTTCCCATCAAATAATGAGCGAGCACGAAATCCGGTTTCAGATAGATGGCTTTACGCAGGTTTTTCAGCGCTTCATCGTACATCTGCAATTCCAGACAAATATTGGCGTAAAGATAGTATAAGCGGCAACTGAGATTATGTCCGATAATCGCCTGATCACAGAGTTTGAGAGCAATTTCGTAATTCCCTACATTGGCTTCGCTTTTGATGAGCAGGTAAGTTACATCGGCTTCTTGGTATTCATGCTCGGAACGGATTGTTCTGAGCAGTTTCTTTGCTTGTTCAAATTCACCTTTATCATAAAATTCGAGAGCCTGTTCATACAGCTTTTGAGATTGGATATCAGGATTAATCGACATCTTTTGATGATGAGAAATATTAGGTTTTGGGATGGCATTCCGGATTTGCGTGAAAGCAATGTTTCTCTTCATCGTATTTGCCCGCATTTCGATGCTATTTTCCAGCCAATCCCGGGAAAAGATTTTGGGAGTTGCAACTGGATGGCTTTTCTTCGCTTTTTTATCTTTAATAAATATAGTAAGTCCGTCTTCGATAATACGACCGAAAGCTGAATCGTTCAGAGCAGACATTTCGACCAGACCCGTGAGCAGAATGCCTTCCGCATCCAACACAGAATAAAACTTTTCTGCCACTTTATCGATGTTATCCTGGGAAAAATAGATCATGACATTGCGGCAGAAAATGACGTCGAAAAATTCTCCTTCCGGTAGCAGTTTTCCATATTCGGACTTCATGAGATTAACCGACTGAAAAGTAACGAGTTCTCTGTAGCGATCCTTGATTTTATAAATCTGCCTGGTTTTATCGAAATAATTCGTAATGAAATTTTCGGGACAACTTCTGAACGACCATTTTGTGTATTCACCTTTTTCCGCTTTCTGCAGGAAATTCGGATTTATATCGGTACCGATGATTTGAATATCCCAATTCTGGTAATCGACAAGAACCTGCGTAAGAATGATGGCAAGTGAATAAACCTCTTCGCCGGTGGCGCATCCGGCACTCCAAATCCTGATTTTTTTCGAGCGGTTATTTTGCTTTTTTATCAGTTCCGGCAAAAAAGAAAATTGCAGATAATTGTAGGCTTTCGGTTCGCGTAAAAAATAAGTTTCGCCGATGGTGAGAAAGCTGGCAAGCTTCTCCAAGTCTGCATCGGTAAGGTTATTGCTCAGTATCCATTCGATGAAGGTATTAGCATTTCGAAAATTGAATTTGCCTGCTGCATGTTCGATTCTTTTTAGTAGATCATGCTTCTGACTGCCGGCAAAATTTAATCCCAGATTGTCTAACAGATATTTCTGCATCGACCTGAACAATACAGGATTCATATCCAAATTTTGGCTATTTTCTTGTGCTGTCATAACTTACTTTTTGCTTTGGATTTCTTTCTTTTTTCCTTTGAGAAGTTGTTTTCATTTCCCTAAAATCTAATTCATTTTAGCGGAACTTATTTGCTTATGTGTGGAAACTAATTCATGTAGCTTTTCCATCACTTCTTTCGTAAAAAAATTCTCTACATTCTGAAGAAAAACAATGTCGTTTTCCAGCATAAAAATGCCGTCGATATAGTTCATTTCCATGAAAAAGTTATTACTTTCTTTGATCATGTCTGGCTGGAAATCGATGATTTCACCGATCTGATCTACCCAAAGACAGATGGGCTGTTCACTAAATTTCACAACGATTAGTTTGTCGGAAAGTTCGATGTCCCTGGATTTTTGCTGAAATATAAATCGCAAATCGATAACAGGAAGCACTTCGCCGTAATAATTGATGATTCCCAAAATGTATTCGGGAGCGTGGGGCAGTTCGCAAATTTCTACAATATTGATCACAACAGCGACGACTTCGAGGGAGATGGCAAAGTTCTGCTCTTCGATCCTAAATATCAGGAGTTTATCGGTATTCGTCATGGTTACTCCTAACTGCTAAAAATAATTACTAATACTTTGATTGGTATATACTTATCTGGCTGAGAATTCTTCGTGATGATCAAACAAAACATGAATATTTCTTGTCGATTTTCGTTTATTTATCATTTCCATAAACTGCACACTACCATGTTTTGTTTTTGCATCTTACTTCTCCACTTCTTATTTTATATCCCAAAACCGGTACGTGAATACAAATCGAAGTTATTTCTGGCAAGCTAATTCTACACGGATTACATGTTCATCACGGATTCTCATCACTAAAAATCAGAAATTCTTCCTGGGATTTTAGTAATAAAGCCGGATTGATTCTTTTCTCGTACAGGTTTACTCCCCAATGCAAATGATTTCCGGTGGAACGTCCTGTGGAGCCGACTTCGCCGATCTTGTCACCGGTTTTCACGTAATCGCCTTTTTTCACGCTGACGCGGCTCATATGAAGATAAATAGAGCTCAATCCGCCACCATGATCGATGAGCACAAATTTGCCATTATAATAGAAATCACCGGTCAGGGCAACGATGCCGGAAGTCATCGCTTTGATCTCTGTGCCGAAAGGAACGGCGATATCCAGACCATTATGCGGACTTTGCGGCGTACCGTTGATAATCCGCTGTCCTCCGAAACTAGAACTGATCCAGCCTTTTTCCACCGGACGAATCAGCACGGAATCGGCATAAAAAAAATGGTTATTACCGATCTGCTTCCTGATCGTTTTCATTGTTTCGGATTCCAGTTTGATTTTATTACGGGTAAAATTGTCGGTGGGAGGAACCACGAACCTCTTCTGTACATGCGTTATTTTCTGAATATCGTAACGATATTTTGCTAAATCGAATTTGATTGTTTCGCTGTGATTATCGTAATCGATCCTGATAAAATGTTCCAACTCCGCATCCCGATCGAATCCGATGAGAAATTTTCTTCCGATCAGATGCAGCTTTTCTCCATCCAGCCAGACTTCCTGTACTGACGGAGCGACCTCTCCGCGCAGTAAAGAACCCTGTGTCGGAACGCCTGTTAAGCTCAGCAACTTTTCCGCCGAAAGCGGTAGAAAAGTTGTAAGCCCAAGCAGCAGGCAAATTGAGAAAATACTAAATCTTTTCAAATGCACTGCTTTGTATCCAACCGCCGAGACCGTTTGATAATTTGATCAGACTCCAATTATTCTCGGAACGTTCGATTTCAAAAATCATGCCTTCGTGAATCGTAAAAACCCGCGTAAAATCTTCACTTGGTCCGCTGTAACCTATAGCCGATTTTGCCAATAATACTGCATCCCGCGCAGAATGATAACCGTGCCATTTGAGCACACTGAGCAAAGTGAACGCTGCGAAGAAAAATACCAGGATTACCATGATAAAGATCGGAATGGTTTTCTCCCGATTACGATAGCGCAGAATCATCAGGCAAACTATGAAAACGATGGCAACGAAAAACACGGCAACTAGGATCGCCAGAAGATTTATCGATAACGCATCATAAGTTTTTTTCCAAAATGAACGCACCACATCTTCGCTGTCCGTTCCCTGTTTATCCTGTGTAAAAGTGAGCGCATAGTTCAGGTTGCGGCGGGCAGCTTCGTGATTGGAACGCTCTTTCAACGCTCTTTTATAATACAAAATTGCCTGACCGATATGTCCCAAACGAAAATGGCAATTACCGATATTATAATGCAAATCGGGATTGATCAGACCTTCATTTTCCAAATTGGTGAAAAGCTCGAGAGCTTGGGCAAAATCGTTGCTTTCATAAGCGGTCACCGCTTCCTGAAAAGTA
>DAISYT010000207.1:0-4586 GCA_036825175.1 Candidatus Cloacimonadota bacterium | reverse complement strand
GATAGTTATCGTCAATTGATAAATTGACGGTTTGAAAGGAGAAAAACATGATATCGTTAGACTGGAAAGAAAGACTTGTGCAAGACACAGAAGATTTCATCGAACGAAAACTTCCGGCTGGTGATTATGATATCGATATTATTTATAACGCTTACCCGCAAAGAATCGATAATAATATTCCACAGGCAGTTATCACATTGGTGGGAAAAACCTTCGGCTCGAAATTGAGCAGAAAATATGATAAATTTTTGCCTTTTTATGATTACCTGATCCAAGAAAAAGGTGAAAACGGACGTATGATTTTTGCCTACATCATGGCTCGCGCCGTAAAACGACAAAACAAAATTTTTATTCCTTATCTGGAAAATTTCCTGATCAATAACAAGGATCAGAAATCATGCAATCTGGTGATCGATAAATCCATTTTCCCGCTGCTGAAAAACGAACCGCTGGAACATATCGACCTGATTCTGAACTGGATAAAAAAAGACAATGAAATCCTGACGCTCGCTCTGCAGAAAATGTTGGTGAAATTGATGACTACCAATCCGGAAATAATCAAACCACTCTTTCACAAGCTGGAAAATTCCTGGCTTTATGCCACCCCGAATTTGATCAAACTGAATTCCAACCTGATCAAAGCGATCTACAAAATCGATCCCGATTTTTATGATCAAATTTTTAAAAATTATCATTCCACCCGAAATCCCATCTTTGCGGAAATTCTCTGCAACGCCATTTGCTGCTGCAACGAAACGATCCAAAGTATTTGCGATAACTGGGCAATGAGTGGAAACATCAAATTGAAAAAAATCGGCTCTCACGCTCAGAAAATTCTAAGTAAAAAGAAATAACCAAAAAGGCAAAACTATGTCAGATTACATTACCAAAGAAGGAATGCAGCGACTAAGAAAACGCATGCAAACGCTGATCGACGAACGTCCTGAAATCATTAAACAAATCGTCACCGCCCGGGAAATGGGCGATCTTAGTGAAAATGCCGAGTATCATGCCGCCCGGGAAAAACAACGTCACCTGGAAAATGAATTTAATAAATTAAAAAACAGAGTCGCCAGACTTCAGGTGATCGATCCGGCAAATCTGCCCAAAGATGCTGTCCGTTTCGGCGCCAAAGTCACCGTAAAGGAAATCGCCACCGGTAATATTCTAAAAATTCAGTTGGTGGGAGTGGATGAAGTGTATGAAACGGAAGATGATTACGAACGAAAATCCACCGCTTCTCCCATGGGCAGACCGATGATCGGCAAAAAAGTGGGAGAATCTTACACCGTGAAAGCACCCATCGGTGATCGGGAATTTGAAATTATTGAAATTAAATAAGGAGTAAATTCATGAGTAAAGCGGAAGAATTAAGCAAACAATTAACTTACAGCAGAAAAAATTTCTGGGCGGAAGCTTCCCAAAAAGAAAAGAAAGCTGCTCTGGCTTTTGCTGAAAATTACAAGAAGTTTTTGGATGCAGCCAAAACAGAGCGCGAAACCATCATTTATTATGAGAAAATCCTCACTCAAAAAGGATTTAAAGAAATCGACTCCACCGGCTCCGGCCCAAAAGTTTATAGAATTGCTCATGCCAAAAATGCTGCTTTTGCCATTATCGGAAAAAAGCCGATCAGCGAAGGCGTAAACCTGGTGGTAGCCCACATCGATGCTCCGCGGGTCGATCTGAAACAGGTTCCACTCACGGAAGACGGAACCACACAACTCGGTTTGATGAAAACGCATTATTACGGCGGCATAAAAAAATATCAGTGGATGTCCACACCCTTGGCTTTACATGGCGTGGTCATCAAAAATAACGGCGAAAAAGTCGTGGTTTCGATCGGTGAAAATGCCGATGACCCGGTTTTTGTTATGCCGGATTTATTGCCGCACCTCGCCCGTAAGGAACAATATACCAAGAATTTAGCAGAAGCTATCGATGCCGGTAAAATGAACGTCGTTTTCAATTCCATGCCTTTCCCTGATAAAGAAGCCAAAGAAGCCGTGAAATTGAACGCTCTTTACCTTCTGAACCAGAAATACGGAATCGTGGAAGAAGATTTCCTGAGCGCCGAACTGGAATTGGTTCCCGCCGGAAAAGCCCGCGATGCCGGTCTCGATAAAAGTATGGTTTTGGCTTACGGACAGGATGATCGCATTTGTGCCTACACTTCCATGGAAGCTCTTTTCGATGCCAAAGCAGATTTGGAAAAGACAGCCGTCGTTTTCCTGGCAGATAAAGAAGAAATAGGCAGCGAAGGAAACACCGGCGCCAAGTCCATCTTCATTATCGATTTCATTTCCGACCTGCTGAAACATAACGGAGAAAACGGCGACAGCATGACTTTGCGTAAAACCCTGATGAAAAGTCAGGTGCTTTCTGCCGACGTTAATGCGGCTATCAATCCCAATTTCCCCAGCGTTCACGAGAAAGATAATGCCGTTCATATCGGTTTCGGCGTGAGCGTAACCAAATATACCGGCAGCGGCGGCAAAAGCGGCAGTAACGATGCCAACGCCGAATTCAATGCCAGAATGATCCGCATTTTCAATCAGGCAAAAGTAAATTGGCAGGTGGGAACTTTGGGCAAAGTAGATGAAGGCGGCGGCGGAACGATTGCCAAATTTATCGCGGAACACGGTGCCGAAGTGATCGACTGCGGACCGGGAGTTTTGGGAATGCACGCTCTCTACGAACTCACCAGTAAAGCCGATATTTACTCATCTTACAGAGCATACCTTACTTTCTTTGAATTCGCCTAAAAGGGGTAATCGTGAAGAAAATAATATTCTTGGTTCTTGGTTTAGCGGTTCTGTTTGGTTGTAGCAATAATAAAGCAATCAAAATGATACCGGCTGAAAAGAAGCTGCAAATTGCGAATGATTTCTTCGACAACGGAAAGTATAATAAAGCCATTCCTTATTATCAGGAAATCATCTTTGAAAAAAATTCTTCTGCCGTTTCCGATGCCCAGATGAAAATTGCCGATTGCTATTTTTATCAAAACAAATTCACCGAAGCCCGCTTCGAATACGAAGAATTTATCCGTTTATTCCGGGATGCCAAAAATATCAATCGCGCCTATTTCCAGATCGGCGTCTGCTATTATGAAGATTCACTTCCAGCCCATTATACCCAGGAAGACACCAAGAATGCCATAGATGCCTTTGAAACATTCATCGAAAAATTCCCTTTTGATTCTCTCAAAAAGAATGCCCTCGATTACATCCAAAATTGCCGTTATAAGCTGCTGGAAAAGAAATATTACAACGGATATGCTTACTACAAAATGTTCGATTATCAGGCTGCTTTGCTGTATTTTGACGAAATTATCGTTTTGGGAAATAAAAACGAAGTCGATCGGCTTTCCCTGTATGGTGCGGCGCGGATTTATATCGATCGCCAAGATGTGGATAATGCTGTCCTGATGCAGAATAAGCTCGAGCAGAGATATCCCGATAGTAAAGAAACTAAGAAAATAAATAAATTGATAAAACGAAAATTTAAATTATGAAAATAGGAATCTTGGGCGGGTCTTTCGACCCGCTTCATTTTGGTCATCTGGCTTTGGCAGAAACTGCTCTCAAAGCTTTAAAACTCGATAAAATCCTGTTTCTTCCTTCCGGTAATCATCCCTTCAAAAAAAATATTACCGTGCTTCCGGCTGCCCAAAGACTGGAATTGGTGGAAAAATGCCTGACCGCTTTTCCGGCTTTTGAAGCTTCCGGTCTGGATATGGAAGACGAAAATACCAGCTACACGGCAGATTTGATCAGGAAACTACGAACCATTTATCCCGACGATGAACTTTTTTTTATCTGCGGCGACGATGTTGTAACCGAACTGCCCTATTGGCATGAGTGGAAATGGCTATTGGAAAATGTACATTTTGTGGTGGCACAGCGTCCTTCTACCGATCGTGACAACTGGCAGCATCTGGATTACCTGGAATTTATTACGTTCATTCAAATGAAACCGCACGATATTTCATCGACCGATATCCGGGAAAAAGTAAAAAAAGGCGAGAGCATTCAGGGGCTCGTTCCACCTCAAATCGAAAGCGAAATCATTTCTTTATATCGTTAAGTAACAAGCTGTTACCTTAAAAACAGCATACGATTCTGCTGTAAAAGATACGTTGTATTTTGGAGGTTATGATGAACTTTTCCGATAATTATCAGCTCGATTTTTCACAGCGTAATCCGGCACAAAATGTGGATGAACTTTTTTACAAACGTTGGTCACCGCGTTCCTTCCAAAAAACGGAAATTCCCGGTGAAATTTTGGAAAGCATCTTCGATGCGGCTCGCTGGTCTCAGAGTGCTTACAATGAACAACCCTGGCGTTTTCTCACCTCCACCCCGGAAACTTTCTCTGATTTTCTGCATCTTTTAGTCGAACAAAATCAAGCCTGGGCAAAAGCAGCTTCCGTATTGGGATTTATCGTCGCCAAAAAGAATTTCATCTACAACGGTAAACACAATTCCTGGGCAAGTTTCGACTGCGGTGCCGCCTGGATGGGAATGACTCTGCAAGCCCGTAAATGCGGACTTTACACCCACGGCATGGCGGGAGTGAAGTTC
>DAISYT010000206.1:0-4638 GCA_036825175.1 Candidatus Cloacimonadota bacterium | reverse complement strand
AAGTCTCCTTGTCTCAAAACTTCACTACTCACTTCTAAACTATGAAACCAGTTCTGCTCCCTTTCGGTAAAACCATTTTCCAAACCGATCACGGACAATCGGTTACCTCCGATACCGCTTTCGTCGTCGAGACCATTTTGCAGCTGATTCCTAACGAAAAAATCTCTGTTTTGGAATTGGGCAGCGGCAACGGCATCATTTCCATCATGCTGGCTCATTACCGTCCCGCCTGGCAAATCACCGGAATTGAAATCCAATCCGCATTGGTGGAGCTTTCCCGTTCCAACGCCGCATTGGCAGAGGTAAATATAACTTTTCCGGAAGCTGATCTGAGAAGCTTTAAATTTGCTTTCAAATACGGTCTTATCGTCGCCAATCCGCCTTATTTTTCTCTTTCGGAAGGTATTATCAGTCCGATTCGGGAACGGGCGATTTCCCGGCATGAGCTTACTTGTTCGATGCCGGATATTTTTGCCGCGGTGAAGCGAAATCTGGGCAAAGGTGGTAAGGCTTTTCTGCTCTACCCCGAAGAGCGGCTTTCCGAGGCTGAGAAAAATGCAAAAAAGGTTGACCTGAAATTGACCTCGAAATTTATAATGACCGGCATAAAAAGCAGAAATAAAATGTTATTGGAGTTGATGAATGCTGAGGATTGAGCATTTTGCCTTAACGCCCGGAAAGATTCGGGTGATGGTGATCGAAGAGATGCAGATAGCCAATGGCAAAAAAGTGCTCGTTTTTGGCGATAATCAGGTGGGAAAAACCTTCTTTTTGCAGGCGGTACACGGCAGTCATTCCCAATATGCCGGCACCATCCAATACAAAGGTAAATCCAATTTTTTTAAGAAGAAAGAAGCTTCTATTTTGATCGAAAATACGGCACATGTAATTCCCGGAGAAACGCTGTGGAAGAACGTTACCATACCTTTCGGGAAGATTTCCAAAAGACAGAAGATCAAGATTTTCGAGCTGCTCAAATCGGTCGATCTCAGTGAAAAAATCGGGCAGAAACAGCAATCGCTTTCCGTTTCCGAAACCAAACTGGCAGAGCTGGTTCGTGCCGTCATTCAGCTTCCGCATCTCATTCTGATCGACGATCTCGATACCTATTTCGATGAAAAAAATTATCTGAAAGCGATGAATATTCTGCAATATGCTGTCAGTAACGGTACCATCGTGCTGGCTACGGCAAAACGTAAACTCGAGCTCTTCGACGATTATTACCGCGAGCAGGATAAAAAAGTAGTGAAACTTTAGCAGGCAAAGATGAAAAAGAGAATATTTTTTCAGGTTATCGTGATCATGATGATTCTTTTCATCTGGAATTGCCTTCATCTCGGTTACAATTATCAGAACAGACTTTACGAAGCAGAGCTTTCCGACAGTCCCATGATCCTCATCTGCTCCGATCTGAAACCACTCCAAAATCTGAAAACTGCTCTCGATACCACTTCCATCGTGCAATATACTGTGCTGGAAAAGGATTCGCTGATCAAAAGAAACCTGCTGGAAACTTATCAATTGAATAACGCCGAAGCGCTTTTAGGAAAGTTCAATGTCCCCAGCATTCTGAAAATCTATTTTCGGGGAGTAGAATTCAGCGCTCCACAAAAACGGGAATTGGAAACTTTTTTAAACACCAGTTACCCGGAAGTAATCATCAATTACAATGATACTTTTTGGCAAAATTCTTTGGAAAAAATCGCACTTCTGAAAAAAGCCTATTTCTATTCCAACCTCTTCTTAGCAGTCTTCCTGCTGATCACCATCGTTTTTCTGCGGCTTCACTTCGAGATGAAAAATCACGAATATTGGCGCGTTTTCGTCCGTGCCGGCGGAAAACGTAAAGTACGGCATCTCAGGTTTTTTCTGCATTCTCTTTGGTTGTGTGTAGTGCCTGTCGGATTGAACTTCGGCGCCTATTTCATCGCCATGCGACAGCATTATCTGCCGGTGGAAATGGATATTCGTTATTTTCCGGCAGAAGGTATTTTTGTGATTTTTTCGGTTATTTTATCTCGAATTTTTATAGGAAAACACTTTTAAAATGAAAAAATATATTCCAAACTCTCTCACCATTTTGCGGCTGATTCTTGTGCCGATCTTTGTCTGGCTGACCTTTTTATCATCCTACCGGCTTCACTTTCTCATGGGCACCATCGTCTTTATTCTCGCCAGTATCACAGATTATTACGATGGCATGTTAGCCCGTAAAATGAAAGTCGTTACCAATTTCGGAAAAATCATGGATCCGATCGCCGACAAGATTCTGGTCTTTGCCGCTTTGATTGCTCTGGCTTTGCCGGAAATTAACTTGATCACCATTCCGGTAATCGTCATCATCACGCTTCGGGAAATCATCATCACGATAGTTCGCACCTATTATATGTTACAAGGCTTCGTCATTCCGGCAGAAAGGATGGGAAAATGGAAAACAGCTCTGCAAATGACCGGCATTATCGCTGCTCTTCTTTACAAAACGATTTTCCTCAGTCTCTTGGCGAATTATCAGTTCTATTTTGAAATCATCTTCCAATCCTATTTCTGGATCGTCGCTATTATTACTGTTGTTTCGGGTTTTTCTCTTGTGCGGAATATCGGGAAAAAAAAGAGAGGACAATTATGAAAAAAACAGGCTGGCTGCTCATGTGTGTGCTGTTATTGGCGGCTTGCGGCAAAAATAACGATAACTCGCAGAAATCCCGCCTCGACAGCCATAAACCCATGTCCTGGGGGCATAAACAGGATGTCTATGTTTTTGCGGACGACAATGTTTGGAAATATGCCGAACATTACATCAGAGCAACCTTGGAACGTACCGAATTTACTACCATGAATGAAGCTTATTTTGAAGTAAAACGCGCTCCGCTGCAGGAAATGGAAAGTTTCTATAAGTTCAATAATCTGCTCTTTTTATCTGATATGGAAAATGATTCTCCGGTGAACAACTACGTAAAAAAGATCATGGGAGAAGCGATTTCGGAAGACATCAAAAAGAATTCGATCGGAGTATATCCGCAGAATAATCTTTGGGCAAACGATCAGTTCGTGCTTTTCCTGGTGGGCGATACCGAACGTCATCTGCTGGAATTGAACATCGAAATGCAGGAACGGACATTCCAGCTTTTCCGTCAAAGATTATACGACAGGATCAGCGAACAAGTCTTCAAATCCCGCACTTACGATCCGTCTTTCTTCAGCACTTTTGGCTGGGAACTGAATTTGCCCAAATCTTACGTGGTTTACAAACATAATCCGGCTGATAATTTCGTTTCTTTTATCGCCCGCTTGCGTGACAAACCCGACCGCTACCTCTCCGTTTACACGGAACCGATGGAATCCGATCGGGTCGATGACAAATGGCTGAAAGAAAAGAGAGCCGAACTGGCTTGGAAATATTATGACGAAGACGAATTTCTGGACAGAGACATTCGCTGGCAACGGTATGAACTCGGTTCTTTCAGCGGCTGGAAATTAGCCGGCAGATGGCAGAATAAAAAGTATGCCGTCGGCGGTGCCTTCCAAAGTTTCGCTTTTTACGATGCGGATACTCAAACCGCTTATTTGATCGATAATTCCGTCTATTTTCCCGATGGATATAAATTGGCTGCTCTCATCGAAACCGAAGTGATCAGCCGCACTTTGAAAATAAAAAAATAACGCTGGTAAAGGAGCTTTTTTTATGAAAAATATCCTGTTTTTTTTATTGGTGACGATGCTTTGCTCTTCCGTTTTTGCTTACGAATTGAACACGCTGATCGACTCTCCCACCGCCGGCATTCTGCAAAAAGGAGAAGCAGAAGTCACTGCCAAACTTTATAAAGATAACGGACTTCTTCTGGGTACAAAAGTCGGTTTATTTCCACGTTTCATGATCGGAGTGAATTATGGCGCCGAAGAAATCGTGGGCAATGAAAATCCCCGCTGGCATGAACGGGTGGAATTCAATTGTAAAATTCGCTTTTTGGATGAAACAGCTCAGCTTCCGGCTATGGTGATCGGCTACGATTCGCAGGGACACGGGAATTATTACAAAGAAGACAAACGCTACGATATCAAATCCAAAGGCGTATTTTTTGCCGCCAGCAAAAATTATTTCTTTCTGGGAAATCTGGGATTTCATCTGGGCGCCAATTACAGTTTGGAAACAAAAGACAAGGATGATAACATCAACCTGTTTGCCGGTGTGGATAAATCCATCGGAGATATGATCGTGCTGCTGGCAGAATATGAAACTGCCTGGAACGATACGCGGGACACCATAGAAAAAATGAAAAATGTGGGCTTTTTGAATGCTTCCGCCGATATCCATTTCACGGATTATCTGATCCTGAAAATAGAATTCTACGACCTGCTGAAAAATCGCCACGACACCGAGGGATGCGATCGAACACTGACTCTGATGTATTATATGACTTTTTAACCAGAAATAACCAAATTTAGGAATTTTTTTATGAAAAGATTCTGGCTTTTAGCCCTTTGTGCTTTCTTGTTCAGTTGCTCTGCCAATCGACAGACCTCCGTTCCCGCTCCGCAAAGTAATCCGAACCGGTTTTCCACGAATTATTATTCGATGGCGGAAATCGCTCTGGAAGCAAATGATTTCCGCCATCGAATAATAATTCGTGGAAAACCGGT
>DAISYT010000205.1:0-4656 GCA_036825175.1 Candidatus Cloacimonadota bacterium | reverse complement strand
TTGAACACTGCCCTCGGTGGAATTATTCATTTTATTAAATATCAAAAGCCTCACATCCCGATTGCCGTACTGACGAACGGAACGCTTTTCCAGGATAAAAAAGTGAGAACCGAGTTGCTGGAAGCCGATTTGGTCATGCCTTCCCTCGATGCCGCCACGCAGGAAGTCTTCGAGAAGATCAATCGTCCGGAAAAGTCTTTACACATCGAAGATTACATTCAGGGATTGGTCGATTTTCGCAGAGAATTCCCTGGCACGATCAACCTCGAAATTTTTATTCTGCCCGGTTATAATGATCAGGAATCCGAGCTGATCGCTTTGCAGGCAGCCATCCTGAAAATAAAACCGGATGGCGTGCAGCTCAATACACTGGACAGACCGGGTACCGAAAGCGGTTTACAGCCAGCCACACAGGAAGAGCTGATGCGAATAATCGATTTCTGGCAACTGGATAACGTGCAGATTATTGCCAAAGTAAAAGAAAGAAAAAAAGCTCAGGCTTACCGGAAAGACACGGCAACCGCCATTCTGGAAACGATCGACCGAAGACCGTGCACACTGGAAGATTTGTCGGAAATTCTGGGATTGCACGTTAATGAGATAAACAAATATCTGTCCGTTCTGGAAACAGAGGGTAAGATCGAATCCATTCCGCAGCAGCGCGGACTTTTCTATCAAAAGAAAAACAGATAAAGTAACAAAATCCCGGATATAACTATTCAATAAGTAAGCCAGAGTGGTATTTAGATTATTCCATTTTGACCTAAAAGCACAAAAATAAAAAACTTGTTTATTACACCTCACCCAAAACTGTGAATACAGTTTTGACCTCTCCTCAAAGAGAGGTAGAAGTGGAACCCTCGAGACAAGTATCGGGGAATTATCTATATAAAACAGCCGGCATTCCATGGAATACCGGCTGTATTTTTTTTATTTGGAATTTACAATTACTTTTTTTCTGCTTTTTTGGTGGTTTCTTTTACTTCTACCTGATGTCCTACAAACTCGATAATAGCCATAGGAGCGCAATCGCCTTTACGATAACCGTTTTTCAAGACGCGGGTGTATCCGCCTTCTCTTTCGGTATATCTCGGAGCGATTTCGTCGAAGACTTTCTTCACCAGATCACGATTTTTCAAGACACCGAAAACCAGACGTCGGTAATGCACGCTGTCTTTTTTAGCATGAGTAATCATTCTTTCCGCCAGTCCGCGGATTTCTTTGGCGCGAGCCAGAGTTGTGTTGATTCTGCCGTGCTGAACCAGAGAAGAAACCAGATTCTTCAGCATTAAATCGCGATGGTCTTTTTCCAATCCAAATTTTCTACCACTTACTTTATGTCTCATCTTTCTAATCCTTATTTCTTGCTATTCACTCTGGTTTTAGCATCTTCGATCTTGGTTCGGATCGAGCTGACATTCATACCCAGAGAAAGGTCATACTTTTCTAACAAGGCACCGATTTCTTCCAGAGATTTTTTACCGAAGTTACGGTATTTCAACATCTCGTTTTCACTCTTGGAAATCAATTCGCCGATAGTTTCGATCTTGGCAGCAGCCAGACAATTGCTGCAGCGAACAGATAATTCCAGCTCGTTGACGTTTGTATCCAATATTTTGTCCATTCTTTCCAGTTCAGGATCCATTTCCACTTCTTCGATGTATTCCGGTTCGGTTTCAAAGAGGACGATTCTGTCGTAAAGATCGCGCAAAATTTTGGCGCAGAGATAAAGCGAATCCTTAGGATCGATACTACCGTTCGTGGTGATTTCCAGAACCAGTTTATCGTAATCGATCTTCTCGCCTACCCGCTGATTTTCCACTGTGAAATTGACTCTGGTAATAGGAGAATAGATGGAATCTATCGCAATAACGCCGACCGGTTTTTCTTCCAGATCGTGCATTTCTGCCGTAGCATAGCCACGTCCGATACCAACCCATAATTCCATGCGGAAATCGATGTCTTCAGTCATTTCCAACAATACTTCTTCTTTGTTGATGATCTGAACTTCATTCGTTTCCTGGATATCGGCAGCAGTAATGATTCCTTTACCTTTGTGTTCCAAAACCAGTTTTTCTTCGTTGATGGATTCGGATTTGATAACCAGTTTTTTCAGTTTCAGGATCAGATCGATATAATCGGAAGTGGAACCCGGGATAGGAGCGAATTCATGGTGCAAACCTTCGATTTTTACAAAGCGCACTGCAGCACCCTGAATGGAAGACAACAGAACACGTCGCAAAGTGTTTCCAATGGTAGTGGCAAATCCCTGTTCTAAAGGACCAATTTCAAATTTCCCATAAGTCGGGCTGTAAGTTTCTTCATCCACCTGCACTTTGTCAGGTAGTTGTAACGGTTCTAAGAACATCATAAAACTTCCCTCCTAATTACTTGGAATAATACTCAACTATCAAGCGTTCATCAACATCTAACTGGATTTGCTCACGCGTCGGGATACTTAATATTTTTCCTACAAAATTATTTTTATCGACCTGGAACCATTCGATTGCTTCCACTTCGGTGGCTGCTTCGACTGCTTCCTGAATCATAGCCATGTTACGACTTTTTTCCTTAATTTCAATGACGAAATCCGGTTTGACGATAAAGGAAGGAATATTCACTTTTCGTCCGTTTACCAGGACGTGACCGTGACGGATCAGCTGGCGGGCAGATTTTCGGGAAGGAGCAAATCCCATGCGATAGACAACATTATCCAATCTGCATTCCAAAACCTGAAGCAGGCTTTCGCCGGTAACGCCGGATTTTTTTGCAGCATCCTGGAAATATTTACGGAATTGTTTTTCCAGAATACCAAACGTACGTCTGACTTTCTGTTTTTCCCGAAGATGGATTCCATAATCGCTGAGGCGTTTTTTAAATCCTTTACCACTGCCGTGATCGCCGGGAATGTAGGCGCGTCTTTCAAAAGCACATTTATCGGAATTACAACGTGCACCTTTGATGAACAGCTTGGCGCCTTCTCTTCTGCATAATTTACATGATGGTCCAGTATATCTAGCCATATCTACACCCTTATATTCTTCTTGTTTTTCTCGGTCTGCAACCGTTATGCGGGATCGGAGTAGTATCTGTGATCATCGTGACCTGCAAACCGTTTGCATCGAGAGACCTGATAGCGGATTCGCGACCGCCGCCGGGTCCTTTTACAATAACTTGAACTTTATTAATTCCCATCTCGAGAGCGACTTTAGCCACTTCTTCGGCGGCTAACTGAGCTGCAAAAGGAGTACTTTTTTTCGAGCCTTTATAACCGATTTTTCCACCCGAAGACCAGGTAAGCACGTTACCGGCTTTATCGGAAAGGGAGACAATAGTGTTATTGAAAGTGGAATGAATGTGAGCTACACCTTCATTGAAAGTGAGTCTTACTTTCTTCTTTTTCGTTTTCAAACTAGCTTTCTTTGCCATTATCTTCTCCTATTTCTTCTTTCCGGCGCCGGAGCCTTTTCGGCGTCCGCGACGAGTTCGGGCGTTTGTATGAGTTCTCTGTCCGCGTACCGGCATTGCCTTTTTATGACGCAGACCTCGGTAGCAACCGATTTCCATCAAACGTTTGATGTCCATCGCCACCTGAGTTCTCAATTCACCTTCTACTACATGTTCGGTTTGGATAGCTTCACGAATCAGCTTTTCTTCATCCTGAGTCAGGTCTTTGACTCGTTTATTTTCATCAATGTTAACTTTTCTAAGGATTTCTCGGGAAACTGTCTTACCGATCCCGTAGATATAAGTGAGTCCGATTATGACTCTTTTATCCCTAGGTAATTCAACTCCTGCTATATGTGCCAAGCTTCGTCCTCCTTTATTTAACCTTGACGTTGCTTATGTTTGGGGTTACTGGGACAAATCACCCTGATAACGCCATTTCGTTTAATTATTCTGCAATCTTTGCAGATTTTTTTTACAGATGCTTGAACCTTCATCATCATCTCCTATTTATAGCGATAAATTATTCTTCCCCTGTTCAAATCATAGGGAGATAATTCTACTTTTACTTTATCACCGGGCAATATCCTGATGTAATGCATTCTCATTTTACCGGAACTGTGAGCCAGAATTTCATGACCGTTTTCCAGCTTAACTTTGAATGTAGTATTGGGTAACGCATCGGTTACCACACCTTCAACTTCTATCACACCTTCTTTTGCCGCCATATCTTATCCTTTATAGAGTGTTATAATTTCCGGCTCATTTTCGGTAACGATTATCGTGTGTTCAAAATGAGCGGAGAGCGAGCCGTCTGCCACAAAGAATTCCCAGCCTCTTTCCATTACGCTGCAGGTACCGATGTTTACCATCGGTTCGATTGCCAGGGTCATCCCTTTTCGCAGACGAGGACCTTTTCCCGCCGGTCCCGCATTGGGGATCATCGGGTCTTCATGTAGATGCCTGCCGATGCCATGACCGGTAAGATCATCTGCCACAAAGTAGCCTTTACTCTTTACAAACGATCCGATCGCATGGGAAATATCGCCGATCCGATTTCCGGCTTTCGCCTGAGCCAACCCCAGTCGCAAAGCTTCCTGGGTAACTTCGAGTAGTTTTTCTGCTTCCGGTGATATACTTCCCACCGCATAAGTACGGGCAGCATCGCCGTAGAAGCCGTCTTTTTGAACGCCCACATCCACACCGATG
>DAISYT010000204.1:0-4657 GCA_036825175.1 Candidatus Cloacimonadota bacterium | reverse complement strand
GAAAGCTCCGGTTCCGACCAATTATTATAAGCATAACGAATAAAATCCCGGATTGCCTCGGCTGAGCGGATACCGCCGTTAAATTCATCAAAAATATCCTGCAGCGCTACGATTTTTAATGAGACACCCCGATCTTCCCAAATCTGCTGATAATTCAGCAAAGCTTCATTCATGATGTAATCCTGAATCGTGATTATGACAAACTGAGCGCTGTTGAGAGGATCTTTCAAAGAAGAAGGATGATTCGGAATAATTTTAAGAGGTGTTTTCTTCATCTCATCTGTAACGGCAATATATTCGGTCGAATCGAAATTGATGCTATCCTGGAAAGTAGCTGTGTAAGGTGCTGCTTCCGTTTCCTCGTCGGCTGTAATGGAGGCATTCTCGAAGATACTGGCTCCGACTTTATAAATCGAAATATGCGGATTGGAAAAATTCTCGAGTTCAAATTGAAAAACACCGGGATTTTCATCTTGTGGTTTGGTGAATTTTATATAATCGGTATCGGTTTTATAGGCTCGCCAGTAAGTCAATTCCAAATAATCCAGCAGCACACTTTCATTAGTAATGTTTTCCAATCCCGGCAAATTAATATAAAGTATATTTTCGTCGTGATTCAGATTCAGATTCGCAATCGGGTTATCTTCGTTATTCAAAATAACTTCTGTCTGACCATACCATTCAACAATGTCCAGTAGATTGGCGTTTAGATTAGCCTGCGCTTTATGGTTGATCGCGTTGTAATTATCTTTGTTGTATGTTTGTCCGAAAAGACAAACATGGGCAGTAAATTTTCGACTGTTGGATTCGATCGGATATTGAATTTCAAAAGGATAAGCATGCAGGCTGGGAGCGGAAATTTTATCCCAAAACCAAATATCTTCTCTGAAATAATCTTCGGAAGTATGTTCATATTGTGCCACTAATAGATCGTAAGTATTTTGTTCTTCGATCCGCACGGTTTGTTGGAAGGAAGATGGAATAGTAGCTGTGTTAACGGAATTCAACCCTCCGTTTTCCACCGTCATGCGGCTGCCGAAATGCTCTTCCAATGAAAGAAAATATACATTTTCCGCCGTGAAATCATCATTATAACTATCGTCACCGTAATGCCGGTCTCCGTAGAATTCAAAAAAATCCCCCGGATCGAAGGAACCGTCATCTTCTCCTACAAAATTGATCGGAACAGCTCCGAATTCATCACGCAATTCCAGGTAGCGGGGATCGATATCATCCCAATCGAAAGCCAGCTCGAAATCGAGCGGATAATCCGGATCAGCCAAAGCATCCATCAGGTAATCATAAGTTATTTTATAAATGCCTTCTTCATTCACAAAAATTTGGATTTCATCGACCAAATCGCCGGAACGGGAACTCTGATAAGTATAATTTGCTTTTTCTTTTGCTTTATGCCAATTCTTGGAATAGGTGTTGTTCAGAAAGAAGTCATCGCCGATTTCATCGAAAAACTCGCTGCTTTGACGCACTCCCGACCGGATACTGCAATCGCCCTGCAGATCGATCCTAAGAGTAAGTTCGGTGGTGATGAGTAACTGGTGGGTAGATTCCGCATATTGGAAAGGAAATACATTCACACCGCAAAAATAGCGATCACGCAGATAAGCCGGATCGCCTTTTTTGATGATCTGAGCAGGATATAAGGCATTTGATTTGATCGCTCTTTTTGTCTTTTCTAACGAAGTAGCGGAGACGGGTAACAAAGAGGATATTTTAGTTTTGATCTGATGTTTATCGATGATTTGAATGGATAAATCGCCATCGACAGGCAAACCGATAACTTCCGAGAAAAAGGGTACGACGAATTGTCCCTCATCTTCAGTACAGGGAGCTGCATCACAGACGATCTTATCGTATGTAATATTATTCTTTTCGGTCTGGATAATTTCATATTCCGGAAGAGTAAATTTCACCACCAAATACTCTGTTTCCATCTCGATAACTGTAAAAGCATCCGCCAGAAGACAGAGAGGTAATATCAATCCAACCAGAATAAAGATTTTTTTCAGCATTTATACCCCACTTCACTGCTCTCACAAAATTTTCTTTTGGCTTCTTGACAAGCTTTTTTTGGCGATGTTGATAATATCAAAATACAACTGCCATAACTAAAAATAGTTAGAAGGGAAAATCGATTACAAATTTTCCAAAATCATTTGAAACAAATTCAGGGTAGATTTTTTGCGAATAATGTCTCTGGTACCGCTGAAAA
This sequence comes from Candidatus Cloacimonadota bacterium, assembly GCA_036825175.1. GTDB lineage: Bacteria > Cloacimonadota > Cloacimonadia > Cloacimonadales > TCS61 > B137-G9. The sequence goes on along the minus strand of DAISYT010000204.1, from coordinate 2,427 downwards.
GGAATTTCTTGTGGAAAATATCCTGTCCGATCCAAACGGCAATATGAACCGTACCGACCGGTTTTTCGTCCGAACCGCCGCCGGGACCGGCGATGCCTGTTACGGAAGCAGCGATGTCGGTTTGAAAGAGGTGTGCACAATTCTGAGCCATTTCCGTAGCGGTTTCCTGGCTTACGGCTCCATAGCTATCCAGCGTTTTTTGTTTTACTTTCAGAACTTTTGCCTTAACCTGATTGGAATAAGAAACGATGCCGCCCATAAAATATTCGGAAGCTCCGGAATATTGCGTAACCATTTCCTGCACCATACCGCCGGTACAGGATTCGGCAAAACTGACGGTTCTTTTACAGGAAGAAAGTTTTTCGTGCAATTTACGAGACCAGTTTGCCAGTTCCTCTTCCAGAAGTTTATTGGTTTGGATCGGTTTACTGCCCCAGGCAGCCAATTTTCCATGTTTTACAGCTCCTTCCGGTTTCTTTTCCTGCATGGCTTCTTCGTCGGTTCTGCCCAGTTCGTCGCGCTCCATTATTTTTACATGAAGTTTTTTGTAACGTATTGTATCGCCGTTTTTCAGAACATGCCTTTGTTTGAAGGAGGTTTCTTCGTTCACCATCACCTGCCCGTGTTTGATGGCGAAACTGGCTTCCCTGTAATCGGCGACAGCACCGGCACCTTTCAGCAACTGAAATAAATAAATAAATCCGTCTTTATCAATCCAAAATTTCATAATTTTCTCTTAATATGATTTAGCGAATATCACGCGTCGTTCGCTTTCTTTGCCGCAGAAAATACATTTGCCTTTTTCCGGATTGGAATCCAGCGGAAGGCAGCGAATAGTCACGCTCAAATCTTCTTTAATTTTGGCTTCACATTCGGCACAACCGCACCAGTGGCTGAGAGCGAAGCCTCCGTGTATTTCAGGATTTTCCGCATTTTTCGGTGTGAAATAGCGGTAAAATTCTTCCTTATCATCGATACTAACCATATTTTCCCGGCGGAAGTCGAGTGCCTTCTGATACAAATTCTCCTGAATTTCATCCAAAATGGCAACCACGTTTTCTATGAATGCATCTTTATTTAGATTAGCTTTTTCTTTGGGAGTTTTGTCACGCCTGCCCAGGAAAACGGAATTATTGTTCACGTCGCGGGGACCGATTTCCAAACGGATAGGAACGCCTTTTTTGATCCAATCCCAGATCATGTCGCCGCCGCGCATTTCACGCTCGTCCACCTTTACTTGCAGTTTGCGTTCATGATACATAGTGTTGCGCAGTTTGGAACAGAGATCGGTAACGTAATCCATCACCAGCGTTTTTTCCTCTTCATTGCGTTGGATGGGCACGATCACGACGTGCAGAGGAGCGATGCGGGGCGGAAGAATAAGTCCGTCGTCATCGCTGTGTGCCATGATAAGAGCACCGATAAGACGAGTGGAAATTCCCCAGGAAGTCGTCCAGGCATATTCTTCTTTGCCTTCTTTATTTTGGAATTTAATTTCGGATGCTTTGGCGAATTTCTGTCCCAGAAAATGGGATGTTCCGGCTTGCAAAGCTTTTTTATCCTGCATCATCGCTTCGAAACAAAAGGTCGATTCGGCACCGGGGAATCTTTCGGAAGCTGTTTTTTCACCTTTGATCACCGGCAGAGCGAGGCAATTCTCGGCAAAATCGGCATATAAATCCAAAATCTTCATGGTTTCCTGCAAAGCTTCATCTCTGGTGGCATGAACGGTGTGACCTTCCTGCCAAAGAAACTCGGCAGTGCGCAGAAAAAGACGGGTTCGCAATTCCCAGCGGACGACGTTTGCCCACTGATTGATCAGCAGTGGCAGATCGCGGTAAGAATTTACCCATCTGGCAAAAGAAGCACCGATAATCGTTTCGCTGGTAGGACGCACGATCAATTCTTCGGAAAGCGGACCTGCCGGTTTCAAACCGCCGTTACCGTCGTCTTCCAGCCTGGAATGCGTAACCACGGCACATTCCTTGGCAAAGCCTTCCACATGTTCTGCTTCTTTCTCAAAAAAACTTTTCGGAATGAAAAGCGGGAAATAGGCATTCACATGCCCCGTTTCCTTAAATTTATCGTCCAGAATGCGTTGAATATTTTCCCAGATCGCATAACCCCAGGGTTTGATCACCATGCAGCCGCGCACATCACTATTTTCTGCCATATCGGCAGCTTTTACCACTTGCTGGTACCAACCAGGATAATTTTCCTCTCTGGTTGGAAGGATAGCAGTTTTTGCCTGCTGTGCCATAACTTCTCTCCAAATAATAATTTCAAAATTGATTCTAAACTTATTTGCACCCGTTCTTTGTCAAATCAAAAGATGGGAAAGAAGCGGTTTGGGGTTATGGTTTGAGGGCGGGGCTGAAAATATACAATCGAATTACAGAACAAAATATCAAAATATTATCTGTAAAT
>DAISYT010000203.1:0-4672 GCA_036825175.1 Candidatus Cloacimonadota bacterium | reverse complement strand
CTTATTCGGTTACCTGGAATGGCGATGATGATAACAACAAACCCGTTTCTTCCGGGATTTATTTCTACAGACTGAAAGCCGGAAATCTGGAAAAAACGAGGAAGATGCTTTTACTGAAGTGAAAAGAATCGATTAAATATCTATAATCATGGAAAGGATTTGCAATAGATATTAGATGAAAAAAATAATTCTGGAGATTGTAAAGTATTGAGAGTTTTGTACTGGATTATTGTAATCTTATTGCTTTTATAAAACCAGCAGGAGAGATGATTTTTATATTTCCAAAGACTTTCATTTCCAAAAGGTCATGATCTCCGGTTATGATATAATCGACACCGGCAGCGACTGCACAATCGATCACAATATTATCCTTCGGGTCGCGTTCGACAATATTATGATGAAAAGTTGGAGAAACAAGTTCAGAAATTAAGTCGATTTCGTTAAGAATATGATAGATATTTTTTAGTGGGAATCCAAATTTATCCCGTTGTAATACGTCTTTCAATTCGGATAGAATTTCATCGGAAATGTATAATTTTAACTTACCCTGAATAATCAGATTCAGAATAGTACGTGCATTACCACCAAATATTATACCAGAAATGAAGACATTTGTATCTAAAACGAGTTTCAACAAAGATCAATCCTCTTTTTTATTCTGTCGATACTCTTTGATTTCAGACAGAACATCTGCTTCGGAAAGATTTTTTGATTTTGCTACATTCTCACCGAAATCATAGATCATTTGCCATCTGTTTTTGCGTTCAATATACATTCTGGCTGCTTCCCGGATCAACTCAGAACGGCTTCTGGATTCGGATTTTGCAACCTGGTCGATCAATTTAAGAATACTTTTATTAAAAGCAATATTCACCGTGCTCGTGTTCATAAACTCCTCCTTTTTTAATTGAAGATAAAATATACAAAGATTGTATGATGTCAATTTTAATTTATTGAATCTTAAATAATTAAAGAAAGCATAAAATTAGAAATAATTATATTCAAAAATTAATGTTTATCTTTCATACATCTCCGGTCGGCGATCAATGAGAATATCATTCAGTTCGGTAACCATTTTGTTGTCAGCTTCTGTAGGGTCGATCGTCGTTACAAAAACGCCTTCTTCGGTTTCATTCATTCGTTTTAAGATTTTACCTTTAGTGGAAAGTATCTGGCTCATACCTGTAAAAGTGAGTTCGCTTCCCTTATTGTGTTCTTTTCCTGTGCGATTGGCAGTAATGGAAAAAACACGATTTTCCAGGCTGCGTGTGATCATAGCCTGCTGGCACCAGGGCAGAACCAGATTAGACGAATGAGCTAAGATTTGAGCGCCGCGTAACATCAGAGTTCGGGCAGCTTCCGGAAAAATCCAGTCGAAACAGATCATTAACCCAACTTTCACTCCATTTTTAGCCGGAAAAACATTCAGCCCGGAATTACCGGGAGTAAACCACTTTTTCTCTTCAAAGAAAAGATGAGTTTTGCGATAAATAAAGATTTTCCCGTCCGGGTTGACTAACATGGCAGAATTGAAAAAATCATTTCCACTTTTTTCGGCGAATCCCAATACATAACTGGTGTTTTTCTTCTTTGCCAATTCCCTGAAAACTGTAGCTGTCTTTCCATTTTCCGCTTCTTCTGCCAAGTAAGCCACTTCTGTCTGCGATTTAAAAAGGTAACCGGAAGTTGCTAATTCCGGTAAAACGATCAAATCCGCTTGTACGGCAGAAAGCAAATCGACCATCTTCTCCAGATTCTTATCTTTAGCCAAAAACTGCGGCTCGAACTGAGCCACGCCTACCCGATACAACATCTATCCTCCCCACAAAAATATTTATTTCGATACGATTCTGTTCAGCTTACAGAATCCCACAACCTTCCACACTTCATGGAGAGCTTTTTTTATTTTGTTGGTTTGTCAAATACTTGTCTGGAATATAGAGATTAACATATTATAAAATAATTAAATATAAATAACTCCTTGACACATAGCGCCGACGAATTTTTTTTAACCGGGTTTTAAAAGGCGCATATTTATTATCGGGCTGACTTAGGTCAGCATTTTTTTGATAATAAAAGAGTACCACTGTTTTTCAGTGGTATCGTCGTATAAAAAGGGCAATCTCACAGAAAGCCTGGAAAAAGAAGAAGGGGAGAACGACCATGCAAAAGAACATGGTGGAAAAGCTGGAAAAAATTGCGAAAGATGTCTGTACCGAACAAGGTGTGGCGCTCTACGATCTGGAGTTGAAACATGCCACCAAGGGTCTCATCGTGCTCGTTTATGTCACGAAGGTAGATGGTGTGTCTATCGATGATTGTCGCAATGTGAGTTATGCTCTTTCGGAAGCTCTGGATTTGGATGATTTCATCGAGGAAAGATATTTTTTGGAAGTCTCTTCACCGGGGCTGGAAAGAGAACTAAAACTGAAGAAACATTATGTGAGTGCGATTGGTGAAATGGCAAAAATCACTTTTCTGGAAGAGGACAAATCGAAGATTCTGATCGGAACTATTCGGGAAGTGAACAGTGATTTCCTACGCCTGGAAGTAGCCGATACAGTGGAGAATATTCCCTTCACCAGCATAAAAAAAGCAAAAACATATTTTGATGATAAAAAGAAATAGAAGAGGGAAATTATGAGTGCAAGCTTAATGAGTTCACTTGCTGAATTAGCCAGTCTGAAACAATTGGATAAAGTTAAACTGGCGGAAATTATCAGAGAGAGTTTGTATCAGGCGATCTCGAAAAAAATGACCTCGGAAAATGCTCTGGAAGTCGTTACCGATTTCGATACGAATCGGGTGATGGCAAAATTCAACCGCATCGTGGTGGAGCGCGACATGTTTTTAGGTGAGATCAATATAACCGAAGCGCGTGATTACGATCCCGATATCCAACTGGGAGACCTTATTCCGGTGGAAATGTCTATTTCCGATTTTGAACCCAAAGTTATTCGTAATGCCAGAAAAGCTATTTTAGAACGCATTAAAGCGTTGGAAGAAGACCGCATCATGTTCGATTACGAAAATCAAAAAGATCAGATCATCACCGGAAAAGTTACAAAAGACGATTATAACGGTTATGTCGTCGATATCGGTTATGCCGATGCTTTGCTCCCCAAAGAAGAGCAGATCGAAGATGAGTATTTTAAAGTCGGAGATATCATCAAAGCTTTCGTGGTGAATATCCGCAAAAGAAAAAATGATGTGATCGTTATCCTTTCCCGAACCAGACCGGAATTTGTGAAACGGATTTTCGAGACGGAGATTCCGGAAATTATGTCCGGCGATGTGGAAATAAAAAAAATCGTTCGTGAACCCGGTATCCGCACGAAAGTGGCAGTGGTTTCCAACGATAAAAACATCGATGCTACAGCTGCCTGTTTGGGTGAAAAAGGCATTCGCATCGAATCCGTTCGTTCCCAACTTAACGGAGAACTGGTGGATATAGTGCTTTGGGATAACTCTCCTGAGCAGCTCATCGCCAATGCCATCGGACCGGATTTGGTGGAAAAAGTTTATCTGGCAGATCGCGGACGTTTTGCCCGTATTATCGTGAGTGAAGAGAACAAAAATCTGGCGATCGGTAAGAAAGGTAAGAACGTAAAACTGGCAGCCAAACTCACCGATTATAAATTGGATATTTATACCGAAGACGAGTTTGAAGAAAAGATTTCCGAAGAACGCAGGATTACCAGTCATGTGAGCGATCTGGACGGAGTAACTGCCAAAATCGCCGAGATTTTGAAGGAACATGGCTACACTTCCGTGCAGGATATTTACGATGCCAGCATCGAAGAATTGTGTAATCTGGAAGGTTTGGGCAAGAAGACTGCCACGAAGATCAAAGAGTCTTCCAAGTTCTTCTAAAACATGGCTCCGAACAGATCATCTCATGCTCTGCATGTTCCCATGCGAACCTGTGTGATCTGCCGGCAGAAAAAAGAAAAGCATAAATTGTTGAGATTTATAGTTATGAACGAAGCTCCGGTTTGGGATTTGAAGGACAGAATTCAGGCGCATGGCAGTTATGTGTGTGATGACAATGCCTGTATTTCTGCCTTGAGCAAATGGGTTTTGCGTAAACGCAGAAAACAGAAGAACCGTTGAGCTGTTTGGACAGAGAAATGAATTTGGAAAAGATTATTAATTTGCTGCACATGGCAAGGAAAGCCGGCAAAGTCGAATTCGGCTTGGATGCCTGTAAACGTGCCTGTTTTCATAGAGCGTCCAATCTGATCATTCTGGCTACAGACTTGAATGAAAAGAAAAAGACCGAAATGCAGGATGTCGCGGGAGCAAATAATGTAAAATGTGTTGAAATGGGAACAAAGTCTGATTTTGGAATCGCCTTCAATCTGAGAGATTTGGGAATCATCAGTGTGGAGGACGTCAATTTTGCCAATGGAATAAAAAAATGGCTTTAGTTTTGAATGAATGGAATCAGGTAGAATGAGGGGGAAAAATGCCAATTAGAGTTCACCAGTTAGCCAAGGAATTTAAAATTTCCACAGCAGCGTTAAAAAAGCATCTGGGCGATATGGGTGTGGATGTAAAAAGTCACATGAGTCCTGTGGATGATGATATTGTCGATAAAATCAGAGCGAAATTCAATGATGAAGTTCGTGCCATCAAACAGCGACAATTCGACAGCAAATCCATTCATAAA
>DAISYT010000202.1:0-4680 GCA_036825175.1 Candidatus Cloacimonadota bacterium | reverse complement strand
AAACATCACACCGTTCGAGATATTTCCTGCTTCCCTTTCCATCTTTTTTGAACATTTTAAAAAACAGATATTTTGTCAATTAGTTCGATGAACTATTACATTCTTATTTCCAAAATATGGAAAAACAATGAAGAAAGCGCTCTCTTCTTTAGTTCATTTTTTTCATTTTGATGATTAATTTTCGTTGAACGCTGGCTTGTTTGGTCGGATCGAAATTAACAGTTTCGATGGAATCGAGAAAATCGTAAAGTTCCTGATTATTCATTTCCTTTTTTGTTTGCTTCTGCTTTGTTACAGCCACGGCTTTTTTATGCCAGTATTCGCTTTCTGTCTCTTTGGAATCCAGCAGTCCGGCTTTTTGGAAATCATTCAAAAGCTCATCGAATAATCCGGATTTTTTGGGATTTTTGAATTCGCAGATTCTGCCGTCATTGGCGATGGTTGTACCGGTCATTTCCAGGTAGGAAGGCTTGGGCAAAATGTAATGAGCCGGATCGGCACTATCGGCATGTGTATTTACTGAAAGTATGAATTTACTGTTCTTCATCAGTTTCTTCTGATCTTCGCAAGGCAATTCACCATAAAGAATTACAAAATCGGAATTGACTGGCTTTCCGGGTTTTATACCCAGTTTGATCAATCCGCGGAAATTATTCAGTTGCGAGGTGGGTAACACCCCGGAACCTGTATCAAAATCACAGACCATCGCAGCGAGAGTCCAGGTGCGCCAGATAACCAATTCGTTAACATGGTTGCGGCAATAAATGAAAATCGTTTTTTCCGGAAGATCGAGTTTAATCGCATCGGTTTGTTTTTCTTCTTCTTCCGCCTGATCTTCATTTTTCTCTTCATTCTCGTAATACGAATCGAGGATTTTTTCCAACGTATCCTGTATCGGAAAGTCATTTAGCAACTCATCGGCAAATTGGGTAAACTCGTTTTTCTCGTCGGTGATCATGATCAGCTTTTTGCCTTTTCTTTGCAGATTTCGGGCAATTATTTTCAAAGTATGGCTGATTTTTCCCACGATCACAATTGCATTGGCAGATTCCAAATCTTCATATTTCACCTGCATCAGATTGGTCTCGGCAATTTTGCTTACGAAACTTTTCTGATAGGCAAGTGTACAGATTTCCGCGCCGATGTTGGCGGCTACCTGATTCATCATCATGATCTCTTCCAACGTGCAGGTGGGTGAGACGTATATTTTCTTTGTGGAAGCAGTTTTCAATTTCTCGATGATCGAATCGATCACCACTTCTTTTTCTACCGGGAACCATTCGTCTTCCTCACGCTGGAACGGACTAATGATACGACTGGCTAATTCAAATATCTGCCAACCGAATTTACCATCGAAGCAAAGATCGCGACGATTGAAACCGTCGCCGGCAGGCTTGATCTCGACGATGTTATCGACTTGAGTGTGGACTTCGATTTTACAACCGGTACCGCACAAACCGCAATTTTGAGTAACGGTTTCGGTGGTGTGAGGATTCATTTTATAGTTGAAATTCTTGGCAGTGAGAGCGCCGACCGGGCAAACTTCGATACATTTTCCGCAAGCTTCGCAACTGGTTTGCAGAAGGCTTTCGCCGAATTCCGGTGCTACATAACTGGCGAATCCGCGGAAAATATAACCGAGTACGCCGGGACCTTGCACTTCGGTACAAATACGCACGCAACGACCGCACTTGATACATTTATTGGCATCGCGCAGAATGAAGGGATGACTGTTATCGATCGGGTGCTGATTTTTCTTTCCCATGAACAAATCGACATCGATTTGATATTCAGTAGCATATTGGCGTAATTTGCAGGTTTCGTTTACCACACAGCCGCATTCGAGACAACGGCTGGCTTCTTCGATGGCGGTTTCGTCGTCGAATCCCAACTCGATTTCATCGCAGTTGGTGGCACGAATTTCCGGTTCCAGTTCCGGCATCTGAAAGCGGGGTATTTTTTCGTAATCTTCATATATTTTCGGATCGATGTCGGCTAACTTCTTTTCTTTTTGGGAATTAAATTCTTTGATAGGCTCGATGAGCGGTTTCCCCAGCAGGAATCTGTCGATGGAATCGGCTGCCATTCTGCCGTCTGCAATGGCTTCGATAGCCGTGGCAGGACCACGTCGGAAATCGCCGCCGGCAAAGATATTTGCCAGAAAGGTATATTGAGATTCGGGATCGGCGACTGCGGTTGAATAACGGGAAAGAGGCAGCATCTTGCCTTCGACTTTGTTCTCATCCCTACTGAAACATTCCACTTCCGGGATTTGCGAAATAGCAGCGATTACAGTGCCAAATTCTTCTTCAAAGAATTCACCGGTGGGTTGAGGTCTCCTTCTGCCGCTTTCATCCGCTTCTCCCAGTTTCATTTTTTCCAGTTTCAAAGAACGTAATTTGCCGTCTTTTCCCAGAAATTCCACGGGATTTGTCAAAAAATGAAATTTGATTCCTTCTTCTTCTGCGCCGTGGATTTCTGCTACTTCTGCCGGCATTTCTTTTCTGGTGCGGCGATAGATTATGGTTACATCGGCGCCCCGGCGTCGAGCCAGGCGAGCGCAATCGATGGCGGTGTTACCACCTCCGATAATCGCGGTTTTCTTGGTTACTTCCACTTTTTTGCCCAAGGCGATGTCTTTTAGAAAATCCACGCCCAGGTAACATCCGATCAAATCGCTGTCTTTGGCTTTGAAGGGAACGGCATTCTGAGCGCCGATTGCCAGATAAACCGCATCGTATTGACGACTTAAATCGTTTAATGTGAGGTCTTTGCCTACTTCCACGCCATATTTGATCTTCATGCCATTTTTGCACATGAGTTTGATTTCTTTATCCAAAATACTTTTGGGAAGTCTGTATTCCGGGATACCGTAGCGTAGCCAACCTCCGGCTTTGGGAGCGGATTCGAGCACGGTAACACTATAACCTTTATTCGACAGATAATAACCGCAGGTGAGACCTGATGGTCCGGCTCCCACGATGACGATTTTCTTTCCGTTCGATTTTTCTTTAGGCGGAACGTAACTCATTTCGTCTTCCAGATCGAGATCGGCAGCATAACGTTTCAACTGGCGAATGGCGATCGGATCGTCTATCAGTTGACGACGACAATCCTGTTCACAGAAAGCCGGACAAACCCTGCCGATGGAAAGCGGCATGGGCAAAGTTTCTTTGATCACTTTCACTGCTTCGTGATATTCTCCGTTAGCGATCAGGGAAACGTAAGTCTGCACGTCCACATGATTGGGACAGGCAATTTTGCAGGGAGCTACACAATCGGCATAATGATCGGAGAGTAACAATTCCAAAGCCAGTTTACGAGCTTTGATTACATCTTCGGAATCGGTTACGATATCCATACCTTCCACAACCTGCGTACCGCAGGCGGTTACAAATCCTCTTCTGTTTTTTACTTTAACAGCGCAAACCCAGCAGGAACCGAACGGTTTCAGTTCTTCATCGTGGCAAAGAGTTGGTATTTTAACGTTGTTTTCGGTAGCTACTTCGAGAATCGTCTGCCCGGCGTTTGCCTTTATTTCTTTTCCGTTTAAAATGACACTGATCTTCACTGTTATTTACCTCATGATTTCTTTATGGCATCGAATTTACAAGATTCATAACAAACGCCGCATTTGATGCATTTTTCCTGATCGATTACATGTGGAAATTTTGCTTTTCCGGATATAACATTTACCGGGCATTTCCGGGCGCATAATGTGCAACCAACGCATTTATCAGCTTGAATTTCAAATTTGATAAGTGCTGTGCAGACGCCGGCGGGACATTTTTTATCTATGATATGTGCTTCATATTCTTCCCTGAAGTATTTGAGAGTGGTCAAAACAGGATTGGAAGCTGTCTGACCCAGTCCGCAAAGGGAACCTTGTCTGATATTTTCGGATAACACTTCCAACCTTTCGATATCTTCCATTTCGCCTTCTCCCTGACAGATTCGTTCCAGAATCTCAAGCATTCGTTTGGTTCCGATCCGGCAAAATGTACATTTTCCACAAGATTCGTTTTGCGTGAAATTCAGGAAAAATTTTGCCACATCGACCATACATGTCTCGTTATCCATCACGACCAAACCCCCGGAACCCATGATGGCTCCTGTGCTGGTGATAGAATCGTAATCGACAATTGTATCGAGAAGTTCTGCCGGAACGCAGCCGCCGGAAGGTCCGCCTAATTGTACACCTTTGAACGGTTTATCGTCTTTAATGCCACCGCCTACTTTGAAGATCACATCGCGTAGAGTCATTCCCATTGGCACTTCGATCAAACCGCTGTTTTTGATCTTGCCGGCTAAAGCGAAAACCTTCGTGCCGCGGCTTTTTTCAGTTCCGAATTGAGCGTATTTGGCAGCCCCATGCCAGATGATCCAGGCGATATTGGCATAAGTTTCCACGTTGTTGATGTTAGTGGGTTTTCCCCATAAACCGGATTGTGCCGGGAAAGGCGGGCGAATATTCGGCATGCCGCGCTTACCTTCGATAGAAGCCATTAAAGCGGTTTCTTCGCCGCAGACAAATGCTCCGGCGCCTTGTTTTATTTTCAGTGAGAAATTAAAGTCCGATCCGAAAATTTTTGATCCGATGAGTCCTTTTTCTTTTGCCTGAGCGATGGCAGTGGTAAGATGTTTGATAGCTAACGGGTATTCTGCCCGGCAATAAATGTA
>DAISYT010000201.1:1449-4686 GCA_036825175.1 Candidatus Cloacimonadota bacterium | reverse complement strand
CGAGGAATTTTAACTCTCTTTTCAGTTCAGACAATGATACTCCTAAAATAGGTAAATCGCTTCGACTATTCTACTCGGTTTTTCCCGCGTTCTTTCGCCATGTAGAGCGCTTCGTCAGCACTTCTGATGCAATCGTGGATTGTGTAGGAATCCTTGAATTCTGCTACTCCGAACGACATGGACAACCTGATTTTAAAATTCTTATATTCGAAAACATGACTATCGATTCGTTCCAAAATCACATTAGCCAAAATTTTGGCACCTTCGGCATTGGTTTGAGGAAGAATCATCAAAAATTCATCTCCTCCCCAGCGCCCGACGATATCCTGCTTTCTCAGTTTATTGATCATAATCACTCCGATTTCCTTCAAAACAAAATCGCCGGCATTATGACCGTAATTATCGTTAATAAATTTGTAATTATCGATGTCGGAAATGATGATGGAAAAAGTTTCATGGCTACGTTCAAAACGGAATTTCTCATGATTTATGTTTTCCAACAGAGCACGTCGGTTAGCCAGATTGGTTAGTGGATCGGTGCGTGAGAGGATTTCCAGTTTACGATAAGCTTCTGCCAGTTCTATTTCTGCTGCTTTTCGTTCGCGGATATTGCGCATCGAAGCCAGCATGGCTGTTTTACCCGACCAGGGAATCATGGAAAAAATAATTTCCACAGGAATTACTTCATCGCGATTATTTCTAAATTCCCGCATGATAACACCGTCCCGAAAGGCGGCATTCTGCATGAAAGCTTTGGGTGAAGGCTTCTCGATTTCCTGCAGAAACAGGTTGTCGAAATTCTGCCCGATAATCTCAGATTCATTCACATTGAACAGACTCAAAACGGCAGTATTAACTTTGATTATTTCGCCATTATCAGAATCAATAATGATCTGCGCATCGATTGTGTTTTGGAAAACACTTTCGTAATTATCCTGATTATTCACACGCACTCCTGTCTATTATGAAACTTCACATCCTTCTTTTACTTCTTTTGCCGGAACGACGATCGATAAATCGTCTCCATCGTGAGCAGCCAAAATCATCGCTGCCGATTCGATCCCCAGCACTTTGCGCGGCTGCAAATTGATCAGCATCACCACTTTACGCCCGATGATATCTGCCGGCTGGTAAGATTGAGAAATTCCGCTTACCACAGTGCGGATTTCCCCCTGCCCCACATCGACTTTCAGCTTGAGCAGCTTATTGGATTTCGGTACATTTTCTGCTTCCAGAACCTTGACGATCCGGAATTCCATTTTGGCAAAATCATCGTAAGAAACCAGCGGTTTATGATCGGGTTTGGGTGTGGACGGCGTTGTTGTTTGCTTCAGCCTTTCCAGTTGCTTTTCAATCTCTTGATCTTCGATTTTTCGGAAAAGCGGAGATATCTCACCGATTTGGAAAACTGCTATTTCTTCCGGTAAATTTTTCCACTTAATCTCGGAAGATACCGATAACATCTCATGCAGTTTTTGGCAGCTTTTAGGAATGATCGGATAGAAAACGATCGAGATCAGACGAAGTAATTCCGAACAAACATAAAGTGTTTCCAAAGCTGCTTCCGGTATGGTTTTAACGGCTTTCCAGGGAGCTGTTTCGTCGAAATATTTATTACCAAGCCTGGCAATATCGACGCAGAGTTTAGCTGCTTTGCGCACCTGGTAAGTCTCATAACTGCTCTTAATCTCATCCAAAAGAGTAGTAGCTTCTGCTAATACTTTTTCAGAAAGTTCGGAATATCGAGCCGGTTTGGTTATCTTTCCATCGAAATACTTCTTGCTGAAAGCAAAAACCCGATTAGCCAGATTTCCTAAAATGTTTGCCAGATCGTTGTTGATGTTCTGTTGAAATTCCTTCCAGTAAAAATCACTGTCTTTGCTTTCCGGTGCATTGGCAGCCAGATAATAACGTAAATACTCGCCTTCAAAATCCTGCAAAAAATCATTCACCCAAACCGTCCAGTTCTTGCTGGTACTCATTTTCCTGCCTTCCAGATTTAGGAATTCATTCGCCGGAACGTCGTGCGGCAATATGTACTTTTTATCCTGTTCCATCAGGAAGGAAGGGAAAAAAATCGTGTGAAAAATGATGTTATCTTTTCCTATAAAATGGATTAATTTCGTGTCGGGATCGAGCCAATAATCTTTCCATCTTTCCGGCTGACCGATCTTTTCTGCCCATTCGATAGTGGAAGAAATATAACCTATAGGTGCATCGAACCAGACGTAAAGCACTTTTCCATCGGCATTTTCCAACGGAACCGGCACTCCCCAATCGATGTCGCGAGTGATGGCTCGTTCCTGCAAACCGTCATGCAAAAAGTTTTTAATGAAATTGTGAACATTGTCTTTCCAATAAGTTTTGGTGGAAAGCCACTTTTTCAGTTCTTCCTCGAATTTCGGTAAATCCAGATACCAGTGAGAAGTAGTTCTGATTACCGGCGTGGTACCGGAGATTTTGCTGATCGGATTTTTCAGTGTAACAGCATCGATCAATTTGCCGCAAACATCGCATTGATCGCCACGGGCGCCATCGGCTCCGCAGAAAGGACAAATACCTTCCACATAACGATCTGCCAGAAAACGTTGCTTTTCTTCATCGAACCATTGTTGCGTGGATTTTTGAGAAATAAAACCGCGTTTGTACAGATTGGTAAAAAATTCCTGTGCCATTTTGATATGAGGTTTGCGAGCCGTACCGGAGAAGTTATCAAATTCGATATTCAAACCGTTAAATCCGGCTTCGATGCTTTGGTGATAACGATCTACAATTTCTTGTGGCGTAACGCCTTCAGCTTCGGCTTTGATCGAAATCGGTGCACCAAATTCATCGGTGCCACACACATACACTACATCGTTCTCCAAAAGTTTTTGGAAGCGAACAAAGACATCTGCCGGCAGGTAAGCGCCTGCAACATGACCGATATGAAGCGGTCCATTGGCATACGGCAGAGCGCTGGTTACTAAATATTTTTCTTTCATGCTTTTACCTTTTTTAGTATTTTTTTTGATCCGGAATGACAAAGCATCGAGCAGACGAAGCCATCTGAGTTTTTCGTCTCTTCTGCTTTCGTCAACACCTCAGCATGAATTAATTTATTATCTTTCAAAATATTACCTTCTATATTATTTTGAGATTTTAGATACGAAGTTGCTTTCATCATGTCAATAAAAAATATTGAGAATGTGTAATTCTCGGATTCTCGTCGAAGGGCAGCGTAAATCTTTTTTTTTG
>DAISYT010000201.1:0-1439 GCA_036825175.1 Candidatus Cloacimonadota bacterium | reverse complement strand
AAAAAGATTTCCGCTTCCCTTTCGTGAGATTCCGGGAATTTCACTTTCCCCAAATTTTTTTTGGCATAAACAAAATTCGGATCGATCTCGAGGCATTTTTCCAATAATTTTTTTGCTTCCACTTTTTTGCCTTCTTCTATGTAAATCGAAGCCAGATTATTCATGCTTTTGATCTCTTGAGGATTTTCTGCGATGATTTCCCCAAAGAGCTTTTTAGCTTTTTCTGTTTGTTTTTCCTGCAAGATAGCTGTGGCATAAAGCGATTTGGCTTCCAGAAAGGTGGGATCGAGTTCCACAGCATTGAATAGAAATTCGGCTGCTCTTTTTGTATTGTTACTAAACATGTAATACATTCCCCAATAATAGTTTAAGTCTGCTGAATCGACGTAGATCGAGGAATATTTCTGTAAAAGTTCAAAGGCTTCGGACAGCTTATTTTTGGAAAGCATGATGGCAATCTGCTGATTGGCTTGCAGTTCGGAATTAGCTATCTCCGGTTTACCGAATATTTTCTGCTTAATTTTCCAGACATCATCTTTCAACTCCAACACTAATGTCAGATCATATTTGAGATTGAATTCAAAATAGACCAAAGCCATTTTTTTGTTTTCGGAAAGTGCGGATGAAATCAAAAAATAACTCTTGATCTTCTGTACAAATTTATTGTTGGAAAGTCGTCTGAGATAGTTTTCACGCAGCTCTTCATCCTGATAATTCTGAGCACTGTTAAGCAAGGGGATCGTTTTTTCCCATTCCTGCAGAAGCAAACATTGCAGGAAATTTTCTGCTGCATCTTCATAATGTTCTTTGGAAGAAATTACTTCAAGATCGTCGAGGGAAAGAATTGATTTTAAATGCTTTAGAGGTATCAAAGAATTCACATGAAATTGTTTTAAAAATTCTATCAGCCGTTTTCTGCCGGATATAGTTTTGCTCATTTCACGGGGAATATCGCCATTAAAAACCGTCTGCGGCACCGCAACCCAGATATTCATCTGGCGTGTGAGTAAATCCTGGTATTCCCGGATGGAATCGGCTTTGGTTTTTAACTGCAAATCTGACGATTTTTGGATAGCATATTCACATTCTTTCGGACAATTCTGATCTACCCGCATCTCGTTGCAATCCTGCCAGCAGATGTCTTTGCCGATTCGGAAACAGAGCCGATGTCCTTTGTGATTTTTACATACAGCACATTTTTCGGATTTAAAAAACATAATCTTCCTTTTTTTAGAGGGTGGGAGATGGCGGCAGGTGGCGCTTAAATTCCGATGCTTTCAGCATTTTCCTAACCTTTTCGATCCGTTCCGCCGAGAATTTCTCGATAAGTTCAGGTAAGTTTTTTTTTATTTCGATCATATCGAACAGAATCTCGTCCAGCTCTTTGTAAGTGATGCCCATTTCCTGTTCGTCCGTCTGCCCCGCCCAGAGATCGGCAG
>DAISYT010000200.1:1910-4695 GCA_036825175.1 Candidatus Cloacimonadota bacterium | reverse complement strand
GTTCACCGTTGTAAGAACAGAGGGGAATGTGTTTTTCTATTTCCCTTACGATATCGTCGAAAGTGTGTTCCAGGATCAGATATTTTCGTTCTTTTCTTTTGAATGAAAGTTCACTTGAGCTCATATTATTTTTGTTACCTCTCTGCTAAGTTATCTCTTTTGAAATAAAGAAGTTATTTCAAAAGGATCATTTTTTTTGATGCTACCTGCCGACCGTTCCTGATGCGATAAAAATAAAGTCCGTCAGCCACTGAAACCCCTTTATAATTCAACCCGTTCCAAATAATGGAATGAGTTTCGGCTGTCAAGAGATAAGGGCGATTCCTGAATCGCCCTTACAAATCCTCCTATCTTCCCTAATCCGAAAAACAAAAGACATCGTTTTCCACGGGTTACTGCGTTTTTTGTATTTTTTTAAACACGTTATTCTTATATAAAAATCGAAAAGTATTGGATGTACTTCGTGAATGAACTATTTATTCCAAAGTAAAAGGGGGACTAAAAAGCATCCCCCTTTCTAAATAAATTAAAATGAAGACTATTTGGTGACTGTAACGGTTCTGGAATAAACTGTGATGTAGCTAGTGAAGATATTCATAATGATGTCCATTGGGCTTTGTTCTGTCTTGATTTCATAATCTTTTGCATCGCCAGCCATCTGAGCAGTATCAACGTTGTTGATCGGAACCAGACCGAATAAGGCATACCATTGACGAGCCTCAATTACCGTGTTACTCTGCGGTCCGTTACCGATTTTGTGGATATTGGTAGAACAGCCGACCAAAGCAACAAATACGACTACCAGCAATAATGTGATAATCTTTTTCATAACATTCTCCTCCTTCATTTTGTTTTTTGTATTGAGCCAATCGAAGATTCGATCGAACGCAATTCTGCTTCGTAGTATTGGGCAGGTACAGCATAATCGATCATGAAGTCATTATCGTTTGTCTCGATAATTAGCTTGATCATGATCAAATCAGTTTGCTTGAAGATGAGCTGGTAGAAATCCAAGCCATGATGAGAAAAAGTGCCTTCATTGAAGTCCAGATCAGGATGATCCGCTTTGAATCGATCCAGATATTCCGCTCTGATATCACCGCTTTTAGTACTTTGTAAGGATGAAATAAAACAAGATGCTTTATTTACTTTATTCATAAAAACTTCTACAGGAATGGAAATTACTGCTTCCGAATCCTGAGCAGAGAATGTATTTTTTTTGATGACTTCCAACATTTCCGGTTCGATTGACTCCCAACCTTTTGGCAATTGAATACTGATGCCAATTTGGTCAAAAACAACTTTTGTCGAAAGAAGCGATTGATCGATATTAAAATCGATGTCGGCGAATTTTGTTTTTGTTTGCTTCCCTGAACAGGACAGCAAACAAAACAAACCAACCAAAACAATAATAAAAAATTTAAAATTTCTTTTCATAAATATGAAATTCTTTTATGAAAACACATTTATTTAGGCAAGTTTTTTATCATTTTTGTTTGTTACAAAATGATATCTTATTGGTTTATTGGGAGTAAGTAAAAGGGCGATTCATGAATCGCCCTTACAAATAAATCTATCCGTGTTATCCGTGTAAATCCGTGAGCTATTACTCCGCTTCGATATGACAGAGCACATCGCCTTTTGCCACCGAATCTCCGGCTTTATGCTCGATGCTTTTAATTACACCGTCGGCAGGAGCAGCCAGATTATTAAACATCTTCATGGCTTCCAGCACGACCACTGTATCGCCGGCTTTTACGGTATCACCGGCTTTTACTTTATATTCGATGATCATGCCGGGAATCGGAGCCTTCAAAGTACCGGAATCACTGACTTCTTCCGCTTTCTTTTCCTGTTTTTTAAAGGTGGTTCCACCGCCTTTCAGGTTCGGATCGGCAACTTCCACGTTGAAATATTCGCCATCCACATAAACGTCGAAGGCGCGCAAATTTGCCGGTTTATCCTTTTTGGCTTTGGCGGTAAGTTCACCGGAAAGAGCTTTGCGAACCAGATCGTCTTCTGCTTTCACCTGCTCCAGCGTTTTCGGTTTTACATCTTCAGGAACTTCCTGCTTGCCGTATTTCCAGTTCAGGAAACGTTTTCCCGTAACGGGATAAAGTGCGCAGATCAGTTCGTCGTCTAAATCCTTGGCTAAACCCTGCACTTCTTTTTCCACACCCGGCAATTCCGGTTCCAGTGTATCGCCGGGACGAGTCGTGATCGGTGTTTCGCCGCGCGGATAATCCTTCAAAGCTTTCTTCTGCACTTCCGGATCGATAGGAAGAGTGGTCTTGCCATACAATCCGAAGCAAAGGTCTTTCACCTGCTCCGTGATTTGGGAATATTCACCTTCGGCTTTATCGAACAGCACATTATTCACCGTTTGAATGCCCACGATCTGACTGGTAGGCGTTACCAACGGAACTTGTCCCAGTTCTTTACGAACTTTCGGCAGAGTTTTGAAAACATCATCAAGTTTATCCAGAGCATCCATCTGACGTAACTGGTTCACCAGGTTGGAAAGCATTCCGCCCGGAGTTTGATGCAAAATCACGTTGGTATCGATGATGCTGAATTTGGTATTATCGGCGAAGTGTTTGTATTTCGGAATAACTTTTTCCATTTCTTTATCGATGGCTGCCAGCTTTTTAATGTCGAAGCCGCTGTCGCGATTCGTTCCCAAAAGAGAAATAACCAGCGGTTCCACAGCCGGATGCGAGGTGCGATAAGCATACGGAGCCATGCAGGTATCCACGATATCCACGCCGGCTTCGATGGCTTTGAA
>DAISYT010000200.1:0-1810 GCA_036825175.1 Candidatus Cloacimonadota bacterium | reverse complement strand
CCGTTCTTTTTGATGATTTTTACCGCAGTTTC
Source organism: Candidatus Cloacimonadota bacterium (assembly GCA_036825175.1). Classification (GTDB taxonomy): domain Bacteria; phylum Cloacimonadota; class Cloacimonadia; order Cloacimonadales; family TCS61; genus B137-G9. The sequence goes on along the minus strand of DAISYT010000200.1, from coordinate 1,778 downwards.
AAAATTACGAAAATCGTTCAAAGCATCGAAAACGCGGAAAATATCGATGCCGTTGTCGCAGGCACGCTGTACGAAATTTTCCACCACATCGTCGGCATAATTGCGGTAACCGACCAAATTTTGTCCACGCAGCAACATGGAAAAAGGTGTATTTTTGATGTATTTTTTCAGGGTGCGAATTCTTTCCCAGGGGTCTTCGTTCAGGTAGCGGTGCATTGTATCGAAGGTGGCGCCGCCCCACATTTCCAGGCTGTAAAATCCGATTTCATCCATCATTTCTGCCACAGGTAGCATGTCTTCCGTTCTGCCACGGGTGGCAAACAGCGACTGATGTCCGTCCCGGAAACTCAAATCCTGAATTTTGATCGGATTTTCTGCTTTCGGGCGGTTTGGATCGTAGTTCATTTTGGTCATTTCCAAAACACCGTGTTTATCAAATGTCATTTATCTCCTCCACAAGAGTAAGCGCAAAAGCGAGAAAGCGCTTAAGTGTTTTTATTTTTTAAGTATTTAATAAAATTTAAATGTTTTCTTCTTAAAATCTCAATTTCTTCTGTAAGTTCATCTTCATTCATAAATGTTAAACGTGCAGCGATAATGAGTTGAGTTTCTATTTCCGATAATGAGCCCAGGCTGATGTACAGGAATTGAATATATTCCTTTACCGAGTTTCTGGCAGCGCCCTCTGCAATATTGGAAGGATAAGAAATAGCTGCTCTTTGCAACTGCGAAATTAGTCCAAATCTTTCTGATTCAGGAAACTTTCTGGTTACTTTGTAGATTTTTTCTACTAACTCTATTCCAAGTTTCCAAATATCCAAATCTTTGTGCATTTTTCCTTCTTATACCCCTACTCGCTTTCACGCTTATACATACTTTATCTGTTAAATTCCCGTCTTTGCACGAGCTGATTGTTTCTCATAATGATCTTCCTGCCGGAAAGCACCCACTGATTGGTTTGCTTTTTCTTTTTCTGCTCTTCTTCCCGTTCAAGGAATTGCAGCACTCCGGCGATGGCAGCTTGCAGTTTTTTTTCTTTCACTTATAAGCTCCTAAACAGGAATGTTTCCGTGTTTTTTGGGTGGAACGGACTCGCGTTTGGTGCAAAGAATATCCAAAGCATCGATCAATCTCTTCCTGGTTTCGGCAGGCTGAATGATCGCATCGATATAACCGCGTTCAGCAGCGATATACGGTGTGTTGAATTTACTTTCGTAATCCTGGATCAATTCCTGGCGTTTGGCTTCGGGATCGGTTGCGGCTTTTAGAGCTTTGCGATAGCTGGAAACCACATTTACTGCACCTTGAGCGCCCATCACTGCGATTTCGGCAGAGGGCCAGGCAAACGACATATCATTGCCCAAATGCTGGGAACTCATCGCGATGTAAGCTCCGCCGTAACTTTTACGCGTGGTCACATTCAGTTTGGGAACGGTGGCTTCGGAATAACTCCACAAAAGTTTAGCGCCGTGACGAATAATACCGTTCCATTCCTGGTCGCAACCGGGAAGATAACCGGGAACGTCCACAAATGTGATCATCGGCAGATTGAAAGCGTCGCAAAAACGAATGAAGCGGGAAATTTTATCGGAAGCATCGATGTCCAGGCAACCGGCTAAAACCATCGGTTGATTGGCGATAATACCAACTGCTCTGCCGTTCAACCGAGCCATTCCCACTAGGGCATTTTCGGCGTACAATTCATGAATTTCAAAAAAATCTCCATTATCGACCACGGCATGGATTACGTCTTTCATGTCGTATCCGGCTTTGGGATT
>DAISYT010000199.1:0-4701 GCA_036825175.1 Candidatus Cloacimonadota bacterium | reverse complement strand
TTTGATCAGCTCGTCCAGCTTAACTATTTGTTCCAATTTCAGGTTTTCCAGCAGTTCGTCGTAAACCTTGAAAGCGTGTGACATATTGATAAAAACGCGTTCTTCTTTGGGTTTCATCTCCAGTTTTTCGCCATCGAGATAGCGTTGAAATCTGGCAGGAATGTAATCTGCTTTCCCCAGAAAAATCATGCCTTTCTTACTGGAAATGGTGATCCAGTCACCCTCACTTATTTCTAATCCATCCTCGTTTATCAGCTTTTCCTGCTGAAATGATACACCGAATTTTTCCAAATTCAAAAAAGCCGGAACACCGTAACCACGGCAGGCGGTGACGACATGAATGGCGGCGGGAGTTAAGCTGAGAATGCCGTTAACTTCGCCCATCACCACCGTATCGGCAGGGAAAAAACTGTCTTTGCAGATCACGACTTTGTAGCCTTCCCGTTTAGCTGTCAGCGCTTTGGCAGCAGAAAAATAAAGTTTGGCAGTAACCGCGGTACGCGGGAGAATGGAAACGCCGCTACAAAAGAATTTCAGGTTTTGGAAGGAACTGTCATCGATACGTTCCGAAAAAATCTGGGTTAAATGATAAGGTTTGATCAATTCCAAGACGCGTTTGGCATCGATCACACCTTTTTTATAAAGATCGATGGAAGATAACAGGGTGGCACGTCCGGTGAGTTCGGAAGTGTTGAGCTGCAAGACGGCAAACAGGTAGGTATTTTGCGAACTTTCTGCGGCAAATTCCACCGTTACCGGCGAACGGTATTTCAATTCCAGTTTCCAGAGCAACGGCTCAAAATGGTAAATTGCCGGGAAAACCTCTTTGATCGATTTGCGGTCGAAGAATTCATGATCCTGAATATCGGTGTGTCCGGTCATTATTTCATCGCCAAAAATATTGGGCAGACTCTCGATCTGAATGCCGAGTCCGGTACGCGAATGGCGGCTATAAAGCACGCCCGGATAGGATTCGTCACCCAGAACCGTCCACACCATTTTTTGTAAAATAAGCGAAGGATATTTTTCTTTATCCCGGATAAACGTGAGCAATAAATCCTGGTTGCGCTCGAAATATTCATGAGCCTGTTTAACGAAAAATATAACCTGATACAAAGCGTCTTTTAAGAGCCGTTCGTCTTTCACCGCAATCTGAGAGTAAAAGTAATCGATCTGTGTTTCCAAATCTTCATTTTGCAAATGATTATGATTCTTCTCAAACAGATTATAATGAATAGTTTTGAGATTATTCAGATAGATTTTTTTGGCGATGGTTTCACCGTAAATTTTCGCCAGAGCGAGATAAGATTTGCGGGTAACTCCCACATTCAAAAAAGTGGGCATCACTCCCGGAATGTAAGATGGCATGGCGCTTCGAACAGCGAAGATCAAAGGATTTTCAGCGGAGTCCAGTTGACGGAAGGTAAGTTTTTCCAAAATGGCGATGGCATTTTGCACATATTTTTTCCGTTCCGCAGATGGCAGAAAATAAGATTTGGAAGTGAGAATACAGAAATCCGGAACAGGATAACCTTCCTGCGACATCTTGAGCAGATTCACACCTTTATGACTGATCTGATCGGCGGTGTATGCTTGTTTGCTGCTGGAATTTACCAAATACTGGTTATCCGAAAGATCGTGATAATCATAAATCTGCCGGTAATACTGCGAAAAATCTGCCAGAATTTTGTCCTTTTCTTCTGTTGCTTTTTCATCCTGATCGCTTTTCAGAAGCAATTCCAAAAGGTGAAGTTGCTGTGGAGCAGCGTTTTTGCAGAAGTAAATCGTTTCCATGCCGGAAAGCTTGAGAGTGTTTTCTTCGCCGTCTGAGGTAAGATATTCCAATTCGGCAGGTAGAAAACCCGTCATATTTTCAGAATCGTTTTCCAATCCAAGCAGATAGCGCTGAACCTTGTAATTCAGATAATTCCCACGCACTTTATATTCGGTGACCATCTCATTCCCTTCATTTTTTTTCTACAAAACTTTTTTGGGTAGCTGCCGATAGTCAACTTGTTTTTCCAAATCGCCGGGTTAGATTTTGCCTGATAGTGCTGGGGAGAGGCATCCGGAATTATACTAAGCCAAGCCCGGAGGAGACGAAAGAAGTTGGAAATACTTGACGTGGAAAATGAACATTCCTTTCTGCATTTTATAAAAAATATTCGGAGAATTGAATGAAAAAGTTACTTTTAACATCTGGATTGTTAGTGGCAGCGATAGGCAGTCTTTTTGCCAGATCGAAATACTGTCTGGATAATTGTGTGGCTTTGGCTGCTTCGGTGGTGGTTGGCACTCTGATCGCTTTTTTCACCGTTTTGCTTATTTCTAAAATCCTTCCCAGAAAGAAAAAAGCAGCTTCCTGCCTCACCAATATTCTCATTTTGATTTTTTGGATTGCCTGCTGTTTTCTGGTCTGCTTCCTGATCCGCACATTTTTGTATTGAGGCGACACAATATCAGGTAACTTATTATATTTTATGGAAATGACAAATCGACTATCTTTCACCGATTATAAACATTGTCTGCTTTGTCCGCGGGAATGTGGGATCGACCGAACTGAAAACAAGAAAGGTTTTTGCGGAGAAACGGCTCAACTTCGTATTGCCAGTATGGGAGCGCATTTTGGCGAAGAACCGCCCATTTCCGGCAGGAACGGTTCGGGAACGGTTTTTTTCAGCGGCTGTTCTTTGAAATGCTGTTACTGCCAGAATTATCAGATTTCCTTTCAGGGATTGGGAAAAACCTACACGTGCCAACAGGTTGCAGATGAATTACTGAAATTGGCAGTCGAAAAGGGAATTCATAATGTGAATTTCGTAACACCCGATCATTTCTTTCCTCATGCTGTAAAAATCGTCGAATTGCTGAGAGCAGACAATTTTTCTCTTCCCATTCTTTTTAACATGTCGGGCTATCAGAAATTAGAGTCGATTCAATCGTTGAAAAATTATGCCGATATTTATTTACCGGATTATAAATATGCCGATGCCAAACTGGCAAAAGCTCTTTCTTCTGCCGAAGATTACCCGGAAATTGCTCTCATGGCTTTAAGTGAAATGATCAAACAGAAAGGTTTTCTGGATTCGTTTGTGGCAGATAAAGAAATTGCCAACCGCGGAGTGCTGGTGCGCCATTTGCTTTTACCGGGTCAGGTGCAGAATTCCCAAGATGTACTTACCACGCTGTTTCTGGAATTCGGCAGAGATATTCCCATCAGCTTGATGTCTCAGTATTATCCACCAGATGAAATAATCGCTTCAGCAGCTTTCCAAAAATCCGATTTTTTACAACGAACAGCAACAATTTCAGAATTTGAAGAAGTTTATGAACATGCTTTAAAACTGGGCTTGAATAATTTATTCGTGCAGTTTCCCGAGGATTTTTCTTCCACGGAAGCCAATACCGATTTCATGCCGGATTTTAATAGAGATAAGCCGTTTAATAAATAGCCACGAGTTTACTGAACCGCAGATGGACGCCAATGGACACTGATTTGCCCGTCTCGATTTCTAAGGTTGGGAGTTATTCTATGCTCATTCTTTTTTGTGCTTGACGTGAAAGGGAAAAATTTTGTTCGTTGCATGGTTAGATTTTATTCGTAATCGTGAAATTTAGAGAAGGAGGAAATGATGAAATCTTTCAGATTTATTTTTCTATTATTGATACTTGTTTTTTATGCTGTTCCTGATAATTGGGCGGTATTTCAGAAAATTGGTGAGATCGAATGGACATCATTAGGTGGAGTTCAAGTTGAGGTGGTAGATAATATAGCTTATACCTTGGAATATATGTATTTAAATATTTATGATGTATCAGATCCATCAAATCCGATATTGATGAGTAACACTTATTTGGGAAATGAATTACTTTACATGCAAATAAAAGATCAACATGCTTACATCTCAGGCAATTACGGCAAATTCATAATTATAGATATTACTGACCCTGTGTCCCCAATTGTAACAGATGAAATCTATTTTTCCGGATACGCCTATTATCATCTTATTAAACGTCTTTGCGTGAAAGGAAACTATGCATACTTGGATTATTATGATTACTCAACGTATGAATCCAAACTTCTGATTGCTGATATTAGTGACCCTTATAATTGTTCTTTTGTAAACAATCTAAGTACTGATGTGTCAACAGACTGCATGTTCATTAACGGAAATTACTTGTACCTCTTTGGTTTCGGTGATTATTCAGGATGTGCCTATGACCTTTCAGATAACGCAAATCCTATTTTGTATACAACTTACGACAACCTTTACATCGATTATGCTGAAGTAAAACATGATACCGTGTATTGCGTTAATGCATGGTATTTTAGAATTTATGATTTTAGTAATCCACAGAATATTAATCTGTTAACTACATATGATACCGATATCGAATTAAATTATGTTCATGTAGAAAATAACAAGGCTTATCTGGCATGTGGAGAAAGAGGATTAAAAATATTTGATATTAGTGATTATACAAATATTACCGAAATTGGTGTGTTCGATACTCAAATGGATGGAAGTATTGGAGTCATGCAACTTGCTTTGATCGGTGAAAATGCGATTATTCTTACCGAATGGTCTGATAATGCATTCCAAATTATTGATATATCTGATCCTACACCGCCAGCCGAATTGGTAGCAAGTTATGATTATTATTGCCGAGAAAATAGCCTGATTATTCATAATGATTTGA
>DAISYT010000198.1:0-4722 GCA_036825175.1 Candidatus Cloacimonadota bacterium | reverse complement strand
GAGCCATATTTATCGATAGCTTTTTTGGCAGCTTCCAAAACGCGCGGATGATTCGTAAGACCCCGATAGCTATTCGATCCTAACATCAGCATACGTTTACCATTGCAGATTACTTCCGTGTCTTGTTCCGATTCTATAATCCTGAAATAAGGATAATGACCGAGAGCCATCACTTCTTTCGCCTGCGTGTAATTGGTTATTTTATCAAATATACTCATTTTATCTCCCATCTATATTTAATGATATTCCAAATCAATTTTATAAAGCGCTGTGTCAATAAAATTAATTGCTTACACGGAAATAAATCTACTCCGGAATTTATTTTACACAGACTTCTTACGTTCTCGTCATCATTTGGCATGAATCGACGAAACCGATAAAAAATGAATTGGCTTTATAAATTATTTCATCAAAAGCATCTTGCTCGTGAAGGTCTTCTCCCCCGCTTTCAGGCGATAATAATAAATCCCACTGGAAACAGATTTGCCGTGGTCATCGGTGCCATTCCAGACTACTGAATGAGCATTTGTACAACAGCTACCGGACGCTTCTGCAACAGAATTATCGCCGTCCAAAGTTCTTATTTTTTGACCTTTGATGTTAAAGATTTCTATTTTTGCGTTTTCAGCGTCTTTGGCGGTTAAATTAAAAGAAATCGTTGTACTGGGATTGAACGGATTGGGGTAATTACCCAGTAATTTTGTTTCCGCGTTAAGAAGATCATCATTTCCCACGAAAAGAATATTTAAGACAATCGGCTCGGATTCGATTTGATCCACATAAAGTACGGTTAAAGCGATTTCATATTCCTGTCCGGAAATCAGATCGTAAATATCATAAAATAATTCTGTAGTGGAATACATCGTGCCATCCACATAAATATGATATTCTTCCACATCGATGTTACTGCCGACGGGTGCTTCCCAATAAAGATGAATGTGGTCTGGAAATAAATCATATCCGGCATTTTCCGGTTGATTATGAATTGCCGGAATCCATGTAGCGATTGCAATTTCAGATTCACCATCTTCATAAACTGCTGAGACTCCAGCTACATAAGTTTGTCCGTAAATTAAATCGGTAAATTGATAGCTCATGCTTGTTGCCGTGGAAATCGGAACTGTGAAATCATCTAAATAAATATTGTAACCAAGTAAAGTAGAAGTACTACCCGGCTCCGGTGCTTCCCAGGTCATTAATCCCATCGGTGTTACTTGCACATTCTGAGGAGGATTGAGAATAAAATTGTACCAAATTTCAGTAACAACATAAGCAGATTCGCCATCTTCATAGACATAAGATATCAGAATCTCATTTTCTCCCGGACTTAATAACGGAAGCAAATTATAATAAACTTCCAAGGAGAATGTTCCAATCAGAATTCCATTCACATACAAATTCCAGCTAATCGGTTCAAGATAAGTGGGATAAGCAAAGCCAACCGGAATGCATTCATATTCATTGATAACATCGATAGAATCCGGCGGAGCAAGAGGTGTGAGCGTAGGTTCGTAATCCACAATCCCATAAGAAGGATTATCATTGCCATCGATGATCGTATCGTCCAAAGGCGGATCATCGTCCCAAACCGTGTTTTCGGCAACCACATCCGCTGAACTGGCATTGTAAACAGTATATTCAGCGCCGGTATAAAAAATGTTATCATAAATACAGTTGTAGCCGTCGTCGTCCGTACTGGCATTGCTCAGATCACCCAAATTAACGGTTGCTCCGGCAGTCAGATAGAAACCGGTATAATTATGATCTACTTCATTATAAGTGAAAACTGCGTTTGCGATCGAGCCGTACAACATCACACCCGCACCGGAATTGGGATCGTTTTCCACATAATTATGATGAATGTGATTATGAGAATAGGTTCCTTTCCCGGAATAAAGATAAATGCCGGTATAATTGTAACAAACTTCGTTATAATTCACGATCGGTGCCATGTTCTCGTACCCGAAAAGATTAGCTAAAGTCAATCCCTGCTTGCCATTATCATGAATGTAATTATTGGTAATCGTCGGACTGCACGAATGTGAATTACTCTGCAAAGAAAGCTGAATGGCTCCGTAAAATTGCGTTCCCAAACCGCATTGCGTTACTTCGCAGTTATCGATGAGCACGTTGGAATTATCTACCACTGTGATGCCACTTTTCTGTACATTGGCGATTTTGGAATTGGTGATTTCCATGTAAGAAGGATTATCTGATGACAGTCCGGAGAACTGAATTCCTTTTTGATGATCGTCGATGTAGCAATGATCGATAAATACGGGACTGTTTACGGAATGAATACCGTAGTCGTTCATATCGTCCGTGTTGGAAATGCGGCAATAAGCGAAATGACTGGCATCTATTTCGTCTTCCAGCCGGATGCCTCCCCAATTCAAGCCGCCGTTTCCATAAAACCGGATCGTGTCATTTACGGCTCCAGCTGCTTCGATATTTCCCAAAGCAGTAATCTGGTAAACTCCGGTGGCAATTACTTCCACACCGGCATCGATGGTTAAGGTCTGTCCGTCGGGAACCGTAATCTCTCCGACGATATGGTAAGGACTTCCTGCCAGATTCCACGTTCCGGATTGATTTCCGGAAACATCGGTGGCAAAAAGGGAAAAAGTTATCAACAATAAACAAACACCAAAAACAAGTTTTTTCATGGTTCCTCCTCAAAATTTCTCACCAAGGTATATACATAATTACATTAAGTCATTGCGAAACTTCTGATGAAGAAATTCTGTCGAAGCAATCTAAATCCATAAACAATTAATTTCCAATAGATTACTTCGATGGCAATCGCATCCGGCAGTTGCCGGACTCAATGCCCGCAATGATTAACTCTTTTTATAAAACACACTATTAAATAAAACTAATTTTCCTGAAACGATTTCTGTTTTTTCTTTTGTAATTGTCCAGCAATAAAAAAATAGCCCAAAGCCGCCAGAGCGATGGCAGCTCCCAGCCATTTTAACGAGGTTAAAAAACTGACGATTACAGCCGCGATGCAGACTCCCAGAAAAATGAAAAGGATCGATTTCCCAAAGCTCAATCCCATTAAATAAGCTGCCAGAGAGCCGGTCCAAGCGCCGGTCACCGGTAAGGGAATCGCCACAAAAAGCATCAAGCCGACCTCTTTGTATTTTTCCACCACTGCACTTTTACTGCGGGTGCGCTGGAAAATACCTTCCAAAATTTTCCGGCTGAATTTGTATTTGAAACACAGTTTTGTGATCAAATCGAAAAAAAGCAGGATCAAAAAAATCGGCACCATATTTCCTGCCAGAGCCAGAGGAATTACTTTCCAATACGGTAAATGATAGGAAAGCACGCCCACCGGAATGGCACCGCGTAATTCAAAAATGGGCAGCATGGAAATCAGGAAGACTTTGACCTCGCTGGAAACCGCGAAATTATCCACCTTTTCCCGAATGCTGTCTTTCAGGCTGAATGCCGATAAATATTGGCAACAGAGAATTAAAGCCAATAAAATCAGGATGAATTTAACTTTCACGCCAGCCTTCTTCGCCGATTAGCGGTACAAAAGAGCAGCTATCGAATTTATCTTCCTGGAATCCATCTTCCGTGCGTTCCAATAAAATCAGTTGTTGCGAAAGTCTTTGCCCGGCAGGAATAATCATTTTTCCGCCCATCACAAGTTGTGAAGCCAGACTTGCCGGAATTTCCGGAGCAGCAGCAGCCACGATGATCCGGTCGAATTCCTTACAAATGGGAAAAGCGCCTTCCCAGCCTTTAGTGCCGTCACCGGATTTATAAAAAATGTTTTCATATCCCAGATTGTGTAATAAATTCTGAGCATGCTGCAACAGAACATGCACTCTTTCCACAGTGTATACTTCGCTGGCAATTTCCGCCAGTAAAGCAGTTTGATAACCGGAACCGGTACCAATTTCCAAAACTTTGTGCTCCGGCTGAATGTCGGCGAGCTGCAACATCTGAGCCACAATGTAAGGTTGGGAAATCGTTTGTCCGTTGCCGATACTAAGCGGTGAATCGTTGTAAGCAAGATGGCGGATGTCGGGATCGACAAAGAGGTGACGTTCCACTTTTTGGAAAGCAGCCAGCACTGCCGGATTCGTGATTCTTCTTTGTTCCAATTGGAATTTTACCATCTGTTTTCTTTGATCTTCAAATTTCATTTATCCTCGATTTACTGATTAAACTTTTTTATCTGCGATAGCTAAATTATGCGCTTTTATGATGGATTTTCAGCGATCCATTTTTGCAATTTGGGAGCGGATTCCTTCTTATAAAAAGCAGGAGAAACCGGAGTAAGAGAAATGTATCCTTCCGAAACCGCTTTAAAATCCGTGTTACCGGTTTTATCCCAAATCGGAGCTGCTCCCCCGATCCAATAAATCTTTCTGCCACGCGGATCGAGCTGTTCGGAAACAAAATTTTCGTAAGTGCGATGTCCTATCTCTGTGATGCGAATTCCTTTGATCTCATCGGCAGACAGGTTGGGAACGTTCATATTAATTATTTCGTACGGTTCGATCAGCTCGTGCAATCCTTCTTGCAGAAATTTATTCAAGAAGAAAGCAGCGGTATCGTATCTTTGTTCACTGTAAGCTGCCACCGAGACAGCAATCGCCTTAAAACCTAAAAACATCGCTTCCAAAGCTGCTGCCACCGTGCCGGAATACAGCACATCCTCCGCCATATTCTGCCCGGCATTAATACCGGAAACCACCAGAT
>DAISYT010000197.1:0-4731 GCA_036825175.1 Candidatus Cloacimonadota bacterium | reverse complement strand
GTCGTTGGAAAGCTCACCGTCTCCGTGCGAGCCGTCGTATTGTCCGGCATTTGTGGGTATAGATTCAAAACCTCTGAACCCTGCGATAGTAATACACTGTTCCGTTACATTTCCGGAAAGATCCATGATACCATAATACGATGCTCCGGTTTGTTCACGAGTAGTAGCATTCGGCGTGGCAAAAATCCCGCAACGCAAAGGACCACGTCCGCCATCACCACCTATGTAGCCTTCCGGCAAAGAGTAAGCAGCATTGGCTCCGGCATCGGTAATAGTTTCTGTGCCATTCTCTTCACCACTCAGATTCAGTGCATATGCGACGAAATTATTAGTTCCGTAAGCATATTCGTTTGGCACAACGTCCCTGTCCCCGCGGCAGGCTTTGTTAAATTCCAGTTCCGTCATCGGGCGCAAACCTGCCCAATCCAGGAATGCCAAATGATCCATAAAGCAGATGAAATTGGCAGCACGATCCGGTCTGGAAGCAGAAAATTCCGGCCATTGTCCTGAAATCGTTCCTCTGAAAGTAGTATAATTACCACTTTCAATCGGATTGCGTTCAGTAGCCTGAGCCAAAGTAAGAGAATTTAAAAACTCTGCATATTGTTCCTGGGAAAGCTCATATTTCATGCAATAGAATGCCTGAAAACCTTTGGGATATTCTACCCGTAAACTATCGCAACCATAAGAAAATCCGTTGCTAAAACCCACGCCGCCCCAAACGAACTCATTTTTCCACCGGATCGATCCGGCAGGAATGGCATCTTCGCCGGTAATTTCTATCATGGAATTCTCGTGCATGGGATCGTTATATATGGCGCAATCGAGTGTGGCTAAATTCGCTGCATTCAGATTGTGATGCCCTGCGGGAACATAAACCATTTCAATTCCGAATAATTCTATTTCCACCTCATCGTCATCGCTTACACCGTTCATTCCGTAATTCCAACGCAATTGGTTGTTTTGCCAGTCGATATCACCGTTGCCGGCAACATTCCGATAAATAAAGGCACCTGCCCCATTGTTGTCGTGCTCGAAGGAAGCATCGATCTGTGCGCCATTTGCCGGGAAATGTTGGTCGTCTTCCACGGAAAGTGTGCAATGATGCCAATCGCCATTATCCACTCTGTATTTGGCAAACAGCCAGGCGGCATCCCAATTGGCTGCGCCGTCTTCGAACCGCCAGGAATTTTCCCAGGAAAGATCAAATCTGATATAAATGAAGTCTTCATCGATATTTTTACCTGTAAGAACCACGTTATTTAGTTGAAGATTATTAGCAAAAAGTGCCACCGGCAAGATCATCAGGAAGGCTATAATTATCGTATATTTTTTTATCGTTTTCATCCGTATCTCCTTTTATTTGATCAGCATCATCTTTTTGATGTCGGAATAACTATCCGTTTTCATTTTACAAAAGAACATTCCGCTGGCTACAGGACTGCCGTACTCATCCGTTCCATCCCACAAAATGGAATGCGATCCTGACGGCATTTGAGCGTTCAATAACTGTTTCACTTTCTGTCCTTTCAGGTTATAAACAGAAATCGAAACTTGTGAAGGTGTGTTCAATGTATAGGAAATCCTGGTTTCGGGATTGAACGGATTCGGATAATTCCCCATAAGCTGAGTCGATAATTCTATGATATTATTATTCGACGATAGCGGCGTTAACTGAAAGTCCAGTAATGTGTTATCATCCAAAACGAGATTTTCTACTATGTAAGTTTCAAAGCCTTCGGCGCTGCATTCCACCTGATATGTTCCCTCGTCCATTTCGATGCCGTATTGTCCGTTTTGGTTGGAAGTAGTCTGATAATCTCCTGCTGAAATGAGCGCTCCGGCAATTGCTTCTGAGGTATTTGCATTGGTTACCATACCCGCCAGAAAATATACTTCCGCGAGGTAGCCAAAGGCAAAATCGAAACCATCGTAAGAACCACCCCGATAGGCTGCACTGTTATCATAAACCGGATGCACAATCACCGTAACATCATCCGAGATTTGCCCGCCGGAAGAAGACTGAGCCATAATCGTTACGGTTTCTTCTCCGGTCCAGCCGGTGTTCGGAGTCATGGTCATTTCCATGTCGGAAAAAGCAAATCCGATTTGTTGGTTACCTGTAACGGAAAATGAGATTTCATCTTCGTTGATATATCCCGATAAATCCCTAACAGCTGTCTGATTGACTTCAAACGTGAAGGAAGAAGGCAAATCCAGAGATAATCCGCCTTCCGGCAACACGGTTACATCCATGGAATCCGATACTGCCAGTTGATAGCAATCGGTTACGGTGAAAGTAATGGTTTCTGTTCCAACCCATCCCGGCGTTACCACAGTGAAGAAAGCATTTCCCATAATATCGAGTTCGATATTGAGATATTCCGTGGGTTCCCAAGTGATATCAAAAATATAAAGGCTGTAAATGTAGGAAGCAATGTTCTCTACCCGCACGGTGTTTGTGATCATGGTGATCTCGTCCGGCAAATTAAATGTGATCTGTCCCGGTTCGGGTGTAACCGTCACATCCGTAAAATCGGAGGCTGTTTCCGTTCCTGCTGTAACGGTGAAAGTAATTGTTTCTGTTCCCGCCCAGATGTTGGCTCCCTCAAAATGTACCATTAAATTATTTACTGTGATCAAAACATTGGTATTTCCGCTGTAGCTGAGGATTGCTGTGCTGCCGGTATTATTGACGATGTAAGGAGAAAAATCCACATCGAGAACAGTATAACGCTCGAATTCAAAAGAGTCCGGCAGATCGATTGCCAGATTGGATGTGACAGGCGTCACAATCACATCGATATTATCAAAAGCGGTTTCCGTTCCTGCCGTAACGGTGAAAGTAATCGTTTCCGTACCGCTCCAATGCGGATCGCTGCTAAAATCTACATCCGTATCGTGATGAACACTCACGCTCACATTCACATTCCCGCTGGCAGTCATCGTTAACGGGCTGCCGGTGTTGTTCGTGATGTATTGTCCAAACGATTCGGTGTGAACCGTTCCCGCCACGAAAGTGATGTTATCGGGAAGATCGATGGAAAGATTGGGCGTGGGCAGCGTCACAATCACATCGACATTATCAAATGCGGTTTCCGTTCCTGCCGTAACGGTGAAAGTAATCGTTTCCGTACCGCTCCAATGCGGATCGCTGCTAAAATCTACATCCGTATCGTGATGAACACTCACGCTCACATTCACATTCCCGCTGGCAGTCATCGTTAACGGGCTGCCGGTGTTGTTCGTGATGTATTGTCCAAACGATTCGGTGTGAACCGTTCCCGCCACGAAAGTGATGTTATCGGGAAGATCGATGGAAATGGAACTTAATAATCCTGCTGTGCCTAACAGGATAAACAGAATCATCATAAAATTACTTCTTCGCATATATTCTCCTTCTTTGGATATTATTTCTTAATATAATCCGAAAACGGAATCGATTCGTTCCAATAAAGATCGAAAATCTTGTTCAGGATTTCACCCATGTTTTTGTGTTCGATAGACAAAGTAGTAAAATTCACATTATTTCCAGCCTGGTTTTGAAGATTAAAAATCACATCCTTTTGATCGAAGATAACCAGTTTCAAGGGAAGATGCGGCGAGACTCTGGCAATTCCACCTGCTTCATGAAATAGTTTTACTCTTTTCAAAAAAAGCTCTTCATTGTCCGGTTCGATCTCATAAATGGATTTATAGACAATATCTTTTCGCAACTTATTCATATATGGTCTGTTACTGGAATTCGTTCTCTCCAATTCCATAGCATACGGCGGTTTGCATAACGACAGGATTTCTTCTGTAGCCAGCGATTCCAATGATTCTGCCTTCTCCAGACTGCTGGCTTTTGAACGAAACACCTGGATAAAATCCAACGGATCGAAATTTCCTTTTTGCGCTTCGAAAAGCGGAGTCAAATTTTGTACCAGATCCAACACATTCCGGCTGTTTTCTTCATATTCCTGAGCCAATTGTTTTTGGACACCGATGAAAGCCTTTTTGGGATCGACCGGAACATATTTTTTCACACTTCCCAATAACTCGGCACATAATCCTTTGCTGATGAGTATGTTCAACAATTCATATGTTTTAGACCGGGATATTCCCGAAAGTTTGGAAAGCTCCGACGCTGTTGAATTGCTCTTTTGCAATAACAGCAGGTAAATCCTCGCAGCTGAGTCTGTTAATCCCAGCTTCGCTAATTTTTCTAATTCCTTTACATCTATCACTTTTACCTCACACTTCATTTTTTGCCTTTTATTGGGACAACAATTTTCATCCGAAAATAAACCGTCAATCATTTTTTGTCCTATTTTACGACAACATTTTTTCTAACTGCTTTTATCTTATTTGTTTTCAGGCTGTTATATAATATTGAAGAAATAATAAATTCATTTTTGCACTTGACATTTGCCAGCAGAAATTATCTTTTCCTGTCAGATTGATTTTTTGAGGATTAGTAATGAAAAGCATAAAAGGCAAACTGGTCGATATTATCGGAAAACAGATTTTCCCAGCCGAACTTTTTTGGGAAAATGGTCGAATTAGAAAAATCGAAACGCTTCAACAAGAAGTAAAAAACTTTCTCCTTCCCGGCTTCATCGATGCTCATATTCATCTTGAAAGCAGCATGCTTACTCCGCAGGAATTCGCCAGGAATGCCCTGAAACACGGAACCGTAGCCGTCGTTGCCGATCCGCATGAAATCGCCAATGTGTTGGGAATGGAAGG
>DAISYT010000196.1:0-4733 GCA_036825175.1 Candidatus Cloacimonadota bacterium | reverse complement strand
GCTATCATTTACACCTCCGGTACTACCGGTTTTTCCAAAGGTGTGATGCTGCAACATAACAGCTTGGTTTCCAACATAATATACGCACAAAAATACATGCCGCTCTTCCCGGGTGATACCATAGTATCGTTCCTGCCGATCGCGCATGTTTTCGGCTGTGCTTTCGAATTCCTCTTCCCCTTTACCCGCGGTTGTCACATTACATTTTTGGGAAAAACACCTTCTCCAAAAGTGCTAATCAAAGCTTTCCAGGAAATTCATCCACGCTTGATTCTCTCCGTTCCTTTAGTGATCGAAAAAATCTATAAGAAACAGATCAAACCCAAATTGGATCAGCCATTGCTGAAAATTCTGGTAAAGATTCCTTTCCTTCGTGTGAAAGTCTTCGCCAAAATCAATAAAACTCTCACCGATACTTTCGGCGGAAACTTCCGTGAGATTGTGCTGGGTGGAGCTGCTTTCAATGAAGAAGTGGAAAATTTCCTGCGAAAAATTCGCTTCAAATATACCGTCGGTTACGGTATGACAGAATGCGGACCGCTGATCAGTTACGCCGGCTGGAAAACGTTTAAACGCTATTCCTGCGGTCGCGTGGTCGATAATATGGAAATCATGATCGATTCGAACGATCCCCATAATGAAGTTGGAGAAATATTGGTGCGTGGCGATAATGTGATGATGGGCTATTACAAAAATAAAGTCGCTTCGGCAGAAGCCATAGATAAAGATAATTGGCTGCATACGGGAGACCTGGGCATTTTGGATCGAGATCAAAATGTCTTCATCAAAGGAAGAAGTAAAAGCATGATTTTGGGACCATCCGGAAAGAATATTTATCCGGAGGAGCTGGAAGCACACCTGAACAATCTGCCTTACGTGCAGGAATCCATTGTGATCGATAAAGACGGAAAGCTGGTTGCTCTGGTTTATCCCGATATGGAAGAAGTGGATGCCAACCACCTAAAAGAACAGGATATGATCAGAATCATGGAAGAAAACCGGCTGATCATGAATAAATATTTTCCGGCTTATATGACAATCAATCGGATCGAAATTTATCCGGAAGAATTCGAGAAAACACCGAAAAAAAGTATTAAGAGATTCTTGTATTCAAATTAAAGGATAAAGATGTGGCGCCCTTTGCTGATCATCATTCTGATCTTTGCTGCTTTAGCCGGATTGTATTATTATTATAATAAACCAACCCTTGCTCAGATCGATGGAACTGCGATCGATGCCAGCAGAAATCCCATTCAGCATAACCTGATCAGACCCAAATCTTTCGAGAAAAATAAAGGTATTCTGAATCTGATGATTAATCCCATGGCAAAATATTCCATCTCTGCCCGTATCCTTGCCAAAAAACGTTATGTGCGCGGTTGGGAATCCGAAGTTTCTCCGTGGGATATAGTTTTCGGCTGGGGTGATGCTGCCAATCTGCTCTATACAAAGAATCTCGATATTCGACAAACCGTACGCTGGTACTCTTACAAAATTTCTACCGACATCCCCATGGAACCTCAGTATATCGCATCACACACATCCAATAATCATATTGTTCCCGCCAATGATAACATCAGAAAAGCCATCCTGTTTTTGAAAGAATTTGATATAGTACATTTGGAAGGCTATCTGGTCAATATCACAGGTAAACGAGGAAATAAGTACGTTTCCTGGATATCCAGTTTGAGCAGGGAAGATACCGGTAACGGCGCTTGCGAAATTTTTTATGTGGAAAAAGTAAAAATCGGAGAGAAGGTATATAAATAATTATGAAACCAGAAATTATGCTTCCGGATTATCGGAATAGTATCGTCAATTTGACGGCTTCCATTTTAACTGCTTTCGGAGTGTCTCCTCATCATCCGCCATTGGAACAACTTACTTTGCCACAGGAAAACAGGAATATCGTACTTTTTATTCTGGATGGCTTCGGTTATAATCTTTACTGTAAATATGCTGCCGAAACCTTCCTGGCAAAACATTTCGTCAGTACGCTTACATCTGTTTTTCCTCCCACCACCAGCGCTGCCGTCACCAGCCTCACTACCGGCAGAACTCCCCTGGAACACGGTGCTATCGGCTGGACGCTTTTCTTCAAGGAATTCGCCAAAAATATCGATTATCTGCCCAATTGGGATTCCATCACCGCTACAGCTCAATCTCCCTTTAAATATAATGTTTACGACATCGTGGGAGCCGAAAGCATTTTTGTTCCCATTGCCCAAAATAATCCTGAAGCTCTACTTTACCAGATCACGGATAAGCATCTGCAAAATAGTTTTAATGTCATGCGTACTTCGGCGAATTCTACCGTTATGTCCCCCACTCCCGACGAAGACCGCTATGACCTGATCTGTAAAGTCATCAAACAGCATCCTCAGATCAGGAAATTCATCTATTCCTACTCGCCCAGTCCCGATCATGAAGAGCATAAACACGGTGTTTTTTCGGCAGAAGTGGAAATGTTTCTGCGGGATACTTTCCAAAAATTGGAAAATCTCTGCGCAAAACTTGCCGGCACCGACACCTCCATTATCATCTCTGCCGATCACGGCTTGCTGGACATCGGCGAGTATTATTATCTGAATGAAGACAAAGAACTTTTCGAGAGCGTTATTCTTCCCGCCTTCCCGGAACCGCGGTTTATCAGTTTCTTTGTAAAACGACACCGGGAAAAACAATTCTTACAGGCAGCTCAAAAATACGAAGAAGATTTCTGGATTTTACCACGCACCGATTTTATGGGAAGTCACCTTTTGGGAATGGGAATGGAACATCCTAAAATCGATGATTTTGTGGGAGATTATCTCTTTATTGCCAAATCAGATAAAGCAATGCGTTATATCTATCAGCAAAACGGAAAATGGAATGAAGAATTCAAAGCTCATCATGCCGGCATTACGCCAGCTGAAATGGAAATTCCACTCATTCACATTATCGTATAATAAATAGGGAAATGGAAAATTATGACTGAATATAGAACTCGCATCGGTTATTTACAGGCTCTGTTATCGATCATCCTGAATATTTTGTTGTTTGCTCTTAAAATGTGGGCAGGTATAAAATCTGCTTCTATCGCGATTATTGCCGATGCCTGGCATACTCTTTCCGATTCACTTTCTTCACTGGTTCTGCTGTTTGGCTTTAAAATTTCTTCCAAACCTGCCGATGAGAAACATCCGTTCGGGCATGGCAGAGCAGAGATTATCGCTACCGTCATCGTGGGAATTTTGCTGGTAATCGTCGGCTTCTCATTTTTCACCGATGCCATCCAAAAACTACGCGCTCATCAAGCCGCGAATTTCGGTACTTTAGCCTACGTCGCTACCATCGTTTCCATCGTCTTGAAAGAAGCAATGGCGCAATTTGCTATTTATTTCGGTAAGAAATGCGATTCGGAACTTCTTCTCGCCGACGGCTGGCATCACCGTTCCGATGCTTTATCTTCCGTTGCCGTTCTTATCGGCATTTTCCTGGGAAAGCTTTATTGGTGGGTGGATGGTTGTCTGGGTATTCTCATCGCTTTACTTTTATTTAAAGCCGCTTACGATATTTTGAAGCATTCGATAAGCAAACTGATCGGCGAAGAACCTTCCGAGGCTCTCATCAATTCGATCACTTCGCTCATTTCCAGCCAGTTCGATGAACCCGTTCATTTTCATCACCTGCATGTTCATAACTACGGCGACCATCGGGAAGTGACTTTTCATATCATGATGAACCCGCAAACGAGCCTCCAAAAGGCTCACGACCTAACCGATAAAATCGAAAACTTACTGCGTGACGAAATGAAAATCGAAGCGACCATACACGCCGAGCCATACCTAAAAAACAAGAATTGAGAATGACTAGCCAGAACAAAGCTTTTATTTATGCTGGTTTTGCTGTTTTGTTCTGGTCGACGGCTGCTGCTGCTTTCAAATATACTTTGCGTTATCTCGATCCGGTAGAGATGCTGTTCTTCGCTTCTCTTACCGCCAGTTCGATCTTATTTTTAATGCTATTTCTGCAAAAAAAACTCATCCTTCTCAAGTCTTATACCGGCAGAGATTTTCTTCATTCCGCCTTTCTGGGTTTGCTCAATCCGTTTTTATATTATTTGATGCTTTTTCGAGCCTACTCACTACTGCCCGGTCAGGTGGCGCAACCGCTAAATTTCGTCTGGCCCCTGATGATCGTTTTGCTTTCGGTTCCGCTTTTAAGACAGAAAATCACTACGTTCAGCCTGCTGGCGATAATCATTAGTTTGGCTGGAGTTATCATCATTTCCACGCAAGGGAAACTACTTTCCATGCGGATGGCAAATACCGAAGGCGTGATCCTGGCTCTTTCCAGTTCACTGCTTTGGGCTTTGTTTTTTATTTTGAATGTACGGCATAAACACGATGAAACCGTGAAGCTATTCCTTAGTTTCTCGTTCGGATTTCTCTTCATTTTACCGGTGTTTTTGCTGCGTTCGCATTCTTTCTGCGGGAAGGGAATTCCGGGTGCGGTTTATATCGGGCTTTTTGAAATGGGCATTACTTTCGTGATTTGGGTAAAAGCACTCAAACTATCCCGAACGACTGCCCAGGTTAATAATCTGATCTATCTTACACCATTTCTGGCTTTGATATTTTTGCACGTCATCATCGGAGAAATCATCCATTTTTCCACTTTTATCGGCTTGATCCTGATCGTAACGGGGATTGTCATCCAAAGAAATCTGGGGGAAAAACACCGTTTGTGAA
>DAISYT010000195.1:0-4771 GCA_036825175.1 Candidatus Cloacimonadota bacterium | reverse complement strand
CGGCTATAACACTTTGGTTTTTGCTTCGTTGGAAGGCATGGATAAAGAATTTGCTGCCAGCCTGGTTTCGATTTCGCTGTTGTTAGGAATTATTTATGTGCCGCTACTGCTGTTTTGGGTGTAAGATTTTAACACAGAGACACTAAGGTACAGAGGACACAGAGAGGAAAATAAATATGAAAAACAAATACAATTATTCAAATCAAACCTTCGGAATGGTTGTCGGACTTCTTTGGACATTTAGACCTTCCGAATGGTTAGAAATATAAAGATAAAAACAAATGAATATAAAATATAATTATTTAAATAAGATTAAAAAAGTGAATATTCCTGAAAACTCAAATTTCAGGATCATTCAACCCAACGATGTACAAACTAAAAACGAGCAGGAAGTTATCCGTAATTCTTTTAAAAATAAACTGCCGGAATTCCTGCAAAATGTGCATAAACTGCTGATCATCGTAAATGATGGCACACGCTCCACACCTACATCTTTGGTTTTGGAAGAATTGGAGCCATACCTTCAAAATTTAGAAGTTACTTTCATCGTGGCTTTGGGTTCGCATCGTCCGCCCACGGAAGCCGAATTCCGAAGGATTTTCGGCAGATTTTATGAAATTTTCCAGAATCGAATCGTCTGCCATGATGCTAAAAACGGCGAAATGATCGAACTCGGAACGACCTCCCGCGGCAACAAAATAAGAATAAATAAACTGGTAACGGAAAATGACAAACTACTGGTGATCAGTTCGGTGGAACCACATTATTTTGCCGGCTACACTGGCGGCAGGAAGAGCATTCTTCCCGGCATTGCGGCTTATGAAACTATCGAAAAAAATCATTCATTTGTGCTGTTGCCGGGAGCAGAGATTTTACGACTTACCGGCAATCCTGTACATGAAGACATGCAGGAAGCGGCTGCTATGCTGCCCATCGAAAGCCGGGCATGTCTTTTGGTGTTAGACCGCAACCAGCGTGTTTTTTCGGCAGAATTCGATACGCTGGAAAATGCTCTTTTACAAGCCATTCCGACTACCGATCAGGTGTATTCGGTTAATATCAAAAAACGGGCAGACATAGTGGTGGGAATTATGGCTCCGCCGCTGGACAGTGATCTTTACCAAGCTCATAAAGGCATCGAAAATGCCAGAAATGCTATTGCGGAAGATGGAATTTTTATCTTAGTTTCTGCTTGCTCTCAGGGCATCGGCAATGATAATTTTTACAAACTGCTCAGCGCCTGTACTTCCCCGGAAGAAGTGTTCGACAAAATCAAAGAACAATATCGGCTGGGGTATCACAAAGCCGGGAAATTAGCCGATTTCATGCGTAAGCATCAGCTCTGGATCGTTTCCGAAATGAAAGATGAAATCCCTGAAAAAATTTTCATCAAACCTTTTGCAGATTTGCAAACAGCTCTCGATGCAGCCCTTCAGCTCAAAGGAAAGCAGGCAGAGATTTTCTTCATCAACGATGCCGGAATCGTCGTACCAAAAGTTGGATAATTACCTTGAAAAGGCTTCTTACAAAATTTCTTCTTGCTTAGCACTTTCAAGGTAGTTTTTTAGGATTCATCCTGAAAGTGTCAATTGAGAGAAACATCGAAAGAGACCTTTTCAGGATTTAGTTCCCCTCATTCTTACCTCAAGTCTGCGCATTGAGGCAAGTCTGAAGAAACCTTGAAAAGGCTTCAATCAGAGGTATTCCGTTCAAGGCGGATAAATCTTTCACTCGGACTTTTCAATGGTTGAAATAACAAGTGAATTGGAACACACGAAAAAACCTTGAAAAGATTTAGCGAGAAGATTAGCCTTATAAATCTTTTCAAGGTTTATGATAAATTAATAAAATTATTAAAGCCTATCATTACAGGCTAACTTATTATTTAATAGCATGTAATATCATTTTATCCTTGACGTTTAAAATCCATTTTTAAATTTTTATTTGTTGTTTGGTTTAATTGAATTGAATTTTTTTGAAAGCTTGGTAGGAAAGATGTTTTTAGAGTAAGATTCTCATGTCGAAGATCAATTCATTAAATTAACTTTGAATAAAGAATTTTAGCAATAAAACAAAGAGAGGTAAAAAATGAGGAGAACAAAAGGTATTTATTTATTTTTGATTGCGTTATTTATCTTACTTACGTTATCTTGCAGCAAAGACAAAACAACTGCACCGAATGAAGATGAAGTCGTCGTTCCAGAAACAACGGAAGTTATTGAGCCGGAAACCGCTAATTCCGGCATTACAAATGTAACCAGCAACACTTTATCCGTCGATCCAGAATCCGATTTAGCCGATCTGGATGTGGGAGATATAATTATCACGGATGTAACTAATTATGCTTCGGAAGGAATGCTGAAAAAGATCACGAGCAAAAATACCGTTGGTAATTCTGTGCAATTCGGCACGGAGCAGGCATCTCTGGCGGAAGCTGTGCAAGAACTTGAGCTTTCCGAAACCTACCAGCTTCGACCGGATCAGGTAAGATCGATGCAATTATATAACGGAGCAAAATACGGTTCTTCCCGTGATGATCTGGAATTTATGATCGATCTGGATTGCATTTTTTACGATCAGGATGGAAACTATAATACCACCGACGATCAAATTACTCTTACCGGGGATTTTGATTTTACTGCCAGCTTATTCACCGATATTGAAATCTCCATGTTTCATCTGGAGCAATTTGAAATCGGCATCGAATCGAACCGTGATGTAAACCTGGATTTGAATGCTAATTTGCAGTGGGAATTTAATGATGAATTAACCTTCGACCTGGCTCAATTCGATTTCTCTCCCATTACTTTTTTCGTAGGAATTGTTCCTGTGGTGATTACACCGGAATTGGTGGTGCAGGCACATGTTCACGGCGATCTTACCGTTACCTTCACCACCGGTATCGACTACACCGAAGATGTGCGTTATGGGGTGGGTTATGAAGAAGAAGATTGGTATCAAATAAAGGAAAGCAGCAAAACCTTTAATTATGATCCTCCCCAATTTACCACGGAATTCAATTTCGATGCAGGAGCTTCTCTGCGTTTAAATACTTTCTTATATGGAGTGGGCGGACCTTATGTGAGAGCTAAAGCAAGTTTTGAATTTCAGTCGGTGTTGTTTGCCAATCCTTCCGAGACGCATCTCGATTTTACCCTCGATGCAGTGCTTTATGCCATTTGCGGTATTTATATGGAAGTGCTGGATCATACTATTCTTGATGAAAATATAGAATTTAATATTTATACACAGGCAATTGGAGAATGGGAAATTCCGCTGACAACCAACAATCCGCCCAATTCACCTTCCAGCCCCAACCCGGTAAATAACGCCGTTTCCGTTTCCACCGGCACCGATCTTTCGTGGAGCTGTACCGACCCGGACGGTGATCCCTTAACTTACGACGTTTATTTCGGCACCGATCCCACTCCCGATAGCGGAGAGTTGGTAAGCACAAACCAGAGTGCAGCTAATTACAACCTGGGAACATTAAATGAAGAAACAACATATTATTGGAAAATTGTAGCTTACGATGATTATTCACATTCTACCGAAGGCGCAGTATGGCAGTTTACCACTTATGATGGCGGTGGCGGTGGCGATTTCGAATGGTGCACTATTCCGGCAGGAGATTATACTTACGGCGATCCGCCCGTTACCCAGAACATTAGCTACAATTTCCAGATAATGAAATACGAAGTAACCAACCAGCAGTATGTGGATTATCTGCAAGAAGCATTGAATGCAGGTGATATAACCGTAACAAGTTCTACAGTAGAAGGTTACTATGAAGGTGATGACAATTATAGTGCCGGTACCTATGAGTTCCTTGATTTAAATTCTTCTTATTGTCGTATAGATTGGGATGGCAGTTGCTTCACGATTATTTCCGGTTATGAAGACCATCCGGTGGTAGAAGTAACCTGGTTCGGCAGCTGGGCTTTTGCTGAACATTATGGCTTTAGCTTACTTACAGAACAGGAATGGGAAAAAGCAGCCCGTGGCAATACCGGCTATGATTATCCATGGGGTAATAGCATTGACGGTAGCAGAGCAAATTATTACAACTCTGGTGATCCTTGGGATAATGGAACAACACCAGTTGGAATGTATAACGGACAGACCATTCAGGGCTTTTCTACCACAGACAGTCCATCCCCTTATGGAGTATATGATCTTGCGGGAAATGTATGGGAATGGACTGATAGCTGGTGGAGTGGTTCTTCTTCCTTTCGTGTCCTACGCGGTGGTAGTTGGGGCAATAGCACCTACAACCTTCATTCATGGATTCGCGGCCGCGACTATCCGTATGTTAGCGGCGGCCATATCGGTTTTCGTTGTGTTGTTCCGTAAGTACTTTATATTAGCGGGCATTTCAGTTGCTACTGTAGCTGAGAGTTTGCAAAAAAAGTGAAACGCTCTGAAGAAGTGGAACGAGGGAGAAAAATGAAAGAGAATTTCAATAGCCTGGGCGTTCACGCCCAGGAACAAAAAAACAAAGAACGTGAAACTCACGCCGTTTACTTCAAGAATGCAAAAAATATTGGGAATTATTTTTAGGGAGCATTTTTTCTTTTTACGAAGGGAAAATGTAAAAGCGCATAAATAAAAAACTTTCAGGGTGAGTTTTCTCAAATTCATCCTGAAAGTGTCAATTGAGAGGGACATCGGAAGAGACCTTTTCAGGATTTAGTTCCCCTCATTCTTACCTCAAGCCTGCGCATTGAGGCAAGTCTGAAGAAACCTTGAAAAGGCTTCAATCAGAGGTATT
>DAISYT010000194.1:0-4795 GCA_036825175.1 Candidatus Cloacimonadota bacterium | reverse complement strand
GTGTTATCCTGAATCAATACTTTCGAGGTGGCTTTATAAATGCGCGGGGATCGGGCTGTATAGACCAAGGCGACAAAAAAGACAGCTAAAAATGTGAAAACAACCAGCCATTTATATGTGGAGATTATTCTTATATAATCCGATAATTTGATTTCCTGATCTTCTATACTTTCATAATATTGGTTTAGTGATTGTTCTTGCATAATTCCTCTTGTAAATTTAGTTAATATTGTTTACCGAAATATAAACCGATAAGATCACAGCCAACTGAGAAATCCAGGCAACAGCTTTGGTGAAAGCATAATAAGCGGAGCCGGAAATCACAACCGTATCGCCGGGTTGAAGTTGCGGGATCAATTCATAATTGCCGCTGTCGATGTACTCCTGCAAATCTACCCAGATGATCTTATTTTCATTTTCTGTGGAACGGATAATCCTTACTTTTGTCAGATTGGCATTTTCGGTCGGTCCGCCGGCAGATGAAATCAAAGTAAGTAAATCCGTGTCATCCGGAACAATATATAATCCCGGTTTTTGAACTTGTCCCCAAATATAAGATTTAATCTTCAATTGTTCTGAACCGGTCAACGTTCCCGAATAAAGATAAACGGAACCGGTACTGTAAGATTGCGCTGAAGATGATTCTGTCTGAGCCACCAGGCTTGCAAACAGAACGATAAACATTAAAATAAAAATTCTTTTCTTATTCACTCGAGTCTCCTTAAACGCTGAACTAAAAATAACATTCAGAATGAGAGTCAAGAAAATTATCCTGCTGATCAATATGCATATCTCAACCCGATTCTATTTGTATTTCCTATGACATTCGTCACGAAAGCGTAATCCAATGTTATGCCGTATAATTTAACGCTGAGCCCTGTGGCAAAATCACTGTCATTCATGCCCAGCCGGAATGCTACCACATCTTTGTATTGGTATTCGATTCCATAATGGTTACAATTATCATAAATATAATCGACATCGAAGGCAAAAATAAGATTGGAATCGAAAGCTTTGAGTGGTTGATTAATTGCAAAACCAAGCTTGTAATTATAAACTACTTCATCCGCATGATTCGATTCCGTATTCCAGGTTATTTTCGTATTTCCAATGTCTTGTACGTTCAAAGCTACCGAAAAATCTCCCAGCCAACTTCTGCCTAAAATATTGGACAGAGATGTTTTAAAAAGAAGTGAAGTATCAAAGCCGATGCCGGTTCCTTTATATTCATCGATTTTTCGACTGATGTATTTGGCGCTTAATCCGAAATTGAAATCGACCGGTAAATTAATGATCAGCCAGCCCAGATAAACATCTTTATGAAGATGCTTGGAAAATGCAACCTGAATCAGATTATCGGCACTTTGAATATAATCATCCGGTTCACCGGGTAAATTAAATTCCAAAAAGGAACTTCGGAAATCCACATTATAAATCAGATGTTCTTCCAGAAATACCGGAATATCATCGATCGAAAGCCGCGACCAGTTGATGCCGACGGTCACATCGTTTGGCAGTGGTTTACAGAATGACAGGTTGTTGTAAGCAGCCAGATTTTGGTACAGGAATCCATGCATCAGACCGGCTTCGGATTTGCAGATTTGAGCCAAGCCGGCCGCATTCCAATAAATGGCTGAACAATCATCTGCCACACCGGCGAAAGCGCCACCCATTCCAATCGCTCGCACCCCATTGCCGATGAGCATGAAATCTCCGGCATAATATCCGGCAAAAAGAGATGAAGCCAGAATTAAGCCGAGAAACGATAACCAAATGTTCTTCTTCATAATTTATCTCAGGATCGCCATTTTCTCGGTTTTTTCTATTTTCTTACTGCCCTTTGTTGCCGTAATTCGATAGAAATAAACACCATTTGCCAGCAGATGACCTTTGTTATCCCGGCAATCCCAACCGATATCCGAGCGTGGAAATTCATGATAGCCAACCGCGTTGGGCAAATCATTGAAGGTCCTTACCAATCTGCCACTGACACTGTAAACTTTGATATAAACTTTGTCGGCATCATCCGTGAGTACGTATGTAAAACGGGTTCTTCCTTCATTTTCCGGATAAAGCGTATTCGATTTTACCGGATTGGGATAATTGGCAAAATTTAAAATGGCAAATTTATTATTAACCGAAAACTCGAAAACCAGGTTTTTCTCATTCCCGTTGACATCATGGCAGGTGAGGGTGAGTGAATATTCACCTTTTTGATAATTGGCAAGTTGATATTTTACGGGAACTTCCGTTAATTTCCCGTAAGTAGCCGAAACAGAAAATAAATTAGGATCGATTTCGGTAATATTCGTTCCATCGTCTAAAGTCAGAGTGATGGGACGCTCGAAAATATCTATGCCATTCTCATCGAAAAGATTGTATGAAATGATGCCGTCTTTGGCGATATAGCCAACCTGGATCAGATCGGGATTGCTGGCTGTGGCATAACTTTGAGTAAGTTCCTGATCTTCCACATTTACTTCCACATCCGGAATGGTGGTGTCGAGATTAAAAAGAAGCGTATAAATTCCTATTCTATCGAGTTCGGCTTCCACGTAATCTTCGGCAGTATTGGTAGTTCCCAAAACCGTGACCCACTTCTGATATTTATCTTCCCAACGATAGATTTTAAATCGATTATACGTTTCCAAATATTGCGTCAAAGAATCTGTGGAGCTGTAATTCATTCGTAAGGTGAAAGTACCATTATTGATTAAATTTCCCAGCGTGTCCGCCAGAATGCTTTCCTCCAGAGTTTTGATTTCATAAACCGGAGAATACGTGCTGTCAGCCAGATATACAGTCATAATATCGGGTTGATTCAAAGGTTCGAGATAAGAGTCCTGGTTGATGGAAATAATCGGTTCCAACGCGGTGATTTCAGAAGAAAAAGTACATTCCAGATTTCCATCCAGCGAAGTGGCAGACGGATTAGAGCCGTTTATAGTGAACATATTCATCTGGTAAGTGTCGGAACGCAACATGTTATTATAAGGGGATTTTTCAGTAAATAATTGTCCAAAAGGATTAATGATGGCATAAAAACTAATGAACTCGTTTAGGATCGATACATTCACATATTCCCATCTGCCTTCCGAAAGGGCAAGCGGTTCAACACTTTTTGATCCAACTAAAGTATATTGATCTAAAGCGTCATAAATATATAAATTAAATCCGGGCGCATCCGTATCGCCGATATTACTCATATATAGTTTTAAAGCCGGTTGATTATCCAGCTCGGTGAGTTGAATATGCTGTAACCAAAGGTCGGGACCACTCACAAGAATTTCATAGGTTTCGGTAGAAGTGGAATCTCCGATCGTGTCAAAGATTTTAAAATGGAAGTCGATATCCATGCCCGGAGCATGTTCGGGAATGCTTTGACTCAACTGATAATAGTTATTTTCCACCTGCACCATGCTTCTGGTGTAGCCTTCTTTTTCATTATAAAAAATGATATGATCGATTCCATCTTCGTCGAAGAAATCTGCTCCGATCATGATTTCATCATATTGGGTTGGATTATCTGGCGTTATGGTCAGGTTGGAAAGCACAGCTTCTCCGATCGAATATTCATCCATTCCCAATAACTCTTTACCTGGTCCATAGGCAAAAAGTTTAACTTTTTGAGTGGTAATATCCGTGTAAGTATTCGGAATGACAAAGCTCCCACTGATGGTTCCGTTTACGGGAGTGATATTAAAAGGATAATAGATGTTTAATGCCAGCTGTACATCATCTTCATTATAAATAACGAATTTCCCGGCAGTTATATCATTTCCGACCTCAGCGGAAAATCTCAATGTATCTCCCGCCGAGACATTATGAGAATTCAAAACTACATCAACTTCTTCGGTGGGAATGTATAAATCGATGAAGGGGTCTCCGATCAAAGCACATCCGCTGGTAAGTGCATTTCCAGCTACGCCGTTTCCCCAACTGGCATAAAATCTGGCTTTGGTAAAATCGACTATGTCTCCCATATTGGAAATATTTATACTAAATAATGCCTGATTGATTTTCATGGCAAAATCTTCATCAGCATTTTCATAGCCATATCCCGTGAATCCTATATGACCGATCGCGCCCTTATTTGGACGGAGAATGAGTTCTTCTCCCAAGCAGGAAGAACCGGAAAAATTAAAAGCTGAACCATAACACGATAAGCTGGCTACTAACGGATAATTTTCATTATTGAAAGATGCGATATCATATAAATTAAGTAAGTTATAATCAGCCCAAACATAACCCCCACCGTGCCCCATAAACTGAATGTAAACAGAACCGTCATTGATATTACTGATCAAACCGGTTGTATTGCCAAAATAACCAGCAGGCAAACCTGTCACATTACAATAAATCCTTTTTACATGGAATTTATCAGGAATCCAGGTATGGCGAATATTTTCGCTTTGATTGGCAAAAAACGCTCCTTCACCTACATTACCTCCGGCTGCCAAAGTAATATTGCTATGCCAGTAATCTTCGTGATTCGGCTCTTCCATATAATGGATCGATTTGGCTAAAACCGGTTCGATCTGACTTTCCTGATATACCGGCACCCGGCTGATACTGATATCTGCTACCGGATCGTCTCCGATAATACAAGCCAGCCAGTTATCGCTGGCGATAGCACCTCTGGCACTAACCCAAACATTTTTAAAAGGAATAAGATTATAACTTCGTACCGGTGAATCGTCTCGTTCATCTGTAAGTCCGTCACCCAGCAGCATAACGTGCGAAAGCTCCGGTTCCGACCAATTATTATAAGCATAACGAATAAAATCCCGGATTG
>DAISYT010000193.1:0-4804 GCA_036825175.1 Candidatus Cloacimonadota bacterium | reverse complement strand
ACCGCCGATATGATCTACCAGGCGTTAGTGGAAAAGATGCCCACGCTTTCCAAAACCACAGTTTACAATACCCTGAAAACCTTCGTTGAAAAAGGGATTCTGCTGAGTTTATCCATCTTCGAGAACGAAGTGCGATATGAGTATAACACCGAGTCGCATATACATTTTAAATGTATAGAATGCAATAAAATATATGATTTGGATAGCGAGTTTGATCATTTTGAAAATACCTTCATCGAAGGAAATAAAGTTTTGGAACACTACGTTAATCTGAAAGGAATCTGTAAGGAATGCCTGAAAGAAGAAGGGTAGAGAATGGCAGTTGGCAATTAGCCTTTGGCAATTAGCAGTTGCCAGCCAACATTAACCGCAAAAAAAGGAGAAGAGATGAGAGATTTCAGAAAGTTGAACGTATGGGAAGAAGCTCATAAAGTTATTTTATCCATATACAAAAGCACTCGTAACTTCTCGCAGGAAGAATTATATTGTTTAACTTTGCAGCTCAGAAAAGCAGCAATCTCTATTCCTAATAATATTGCCGAAGGTTGTGGCAGGAATTCCAAAAAAGCATTATATAATTTTTTGAATATCTCGAGGGGATCATCATCGGAAGTGGAATATTTACTTCTTTTATCGTATGATCTCGAGTATCTGGATCGCGAAAACTACTCTTCATTATCCAGCCAATTAGTACAGGTTCGTAAGAAATTGAATTTGTTTATGCAACAGATTTGTGATGATATCAATGTTGATGACAAACGGCAAAATGCTAACGGCAAAACGCTAACGGTTAACAAGCTAATGGCTAACAAGCTAACGGCTAACCTGCAAAAGGACTGAAGAATGCCGGAATTACCGGAAGTACAAACTATCGTAACGGGATTGCAGAATAAAATCTTGCCTAAAGAGATTCGGGAAATTATCGAATTGCGTTCCGGCACGATCATCCCTAAAATTCCTATAACCAAATTGGGACGAATAGACAGCATCTCCCGCCGGGGGAAATACATCATTATTCATACTTCAGAAAAATATAATTTGGTTATTCATCTCAGAATGACCGGTAAGCTGATCTTGGAATCCGCTTTGGGAAGGACGAGTGCACACGCCAGAGCTGAAATCATTTTTACCGACGACACCAAATTGATTTTTGACGACGTGCGTACTTTCGGCAAAATCCAGATAATGAGAGATACGGAAGAAGTGGAAGTTTTTTGTCGGTTAGGAGCAGAACCGCTTTCCGGCGATTTCCATGAAAAATATCTTGCCGAAAAACTACACGGCAGGAAAGCTCCGATCAAGAATGTTTTATTGGATCAAAGTGTGATTGCCGGGCTGGGAAATATCTATGTTTCGGAGATTCTGTTTCGTTGCAAGATCGATCCGCGGATGGCGGCAGAAGATATTTCCACACCTCAGATCGGTTTGCTGGTAGAACATACAAAAAAAGTTTTGCAGGAAGCTATCGCACACAACGGCACCACGATTTCCGATTATCGTAGCGTGGAAGACAAAACCGGTGAATTCCAGAATTTTTTGAAAGTGTATGGTAAGAAAACTTGCGAATGCGGTCACGAGATCAGCAGAATCAAGCAGGCGGGAAGAAGCACGTATTTGTGCGAGAAGTGCCAAAAGTGAGAAGCGACTCAGAATTTCAGCACGTCAGCATGTCAGCATGTCAGAATTTAAGCGACTCAGCATTTCAGCACGTCAGCGATCAGCTTTTCAGCGACTCAGCGATCAGCTTTTCAGCGACTCAGCGATCAGCTGATTAGCAAGAAGAGGGAGAAATGAGAGATTTTAAAAAACTAAAGATTTGGCAAAAAGCTCATGAACTAACCTTGGATATCTATCGGATTACAAGGAACTTTCCTCCTGAAGAAATTTATGGACTGACCGGACAATTGCGAAGAGCCTCTTCTTCCATAGAGTTTAATTTAGCCGAAGGTTGTGGCAGAGATTCGGAAAAAGAGTTGAGCAGGTTCTCTTCTATTTCGATGGGATCGGCATCCGAAGTGGAAAATGAACTATTATTATCATTGGATTTAGAATATTTATCGGAAACTGATTACACACGATTGTATGAAAAGACGATTGAAGTAAAAAAGATGTTATCGTCTTTTATTATTAGTTTAAAAAATGAAAAAAAATATATTTAGCCTTGGAAGCAAAAACACTGATCAGCTAACATGCTGAAAAGCTGAAATGCTGACCAGCTGACATGCTGACAGGCTAATTGGAGGTTTTTTAATGAAAGCAGTTGAAATTCAACCCGGAATTTACTGGGTAGGTGGAATCGACTGGGATTTGCGCAATTTTCACGGTTATCTTACCCAGCGCGGCTCGACCTATAATTCCTATTTGATCATCGATGAAAAGATAACCCTGATCGACAATGTAAAATATTACCTGGCGGACGAACAGATCAGCCGCCTCTCACAGATCATCGACCCGGCAAAGATCGATTATATCGTGCAGAATCACATCGAAATGGATCATTCCGGTTCACTTCCCGGAATTATGGAATTATGTCCGCATGCCAAAATCTTTGCTTCTCCCAAAGGTGTGGAAGGACTTCCCAAACATTACAAAAAGAATTGGGATTTTCATCCCGTGAAAACCGGCGACACTCTGAATCTGGGAAAACGCAACCTGCATTTCGTGCAGACTCCCATGGTGCATTGGCCCGATAACATGGTTAGTTATTGTCCGGAAGAAAAGATTCTCTTTTCCAACGATGCTTTCGGTCAGCACATTGCTTCTTCGGAACGATTCGATGAAAATTATCCCGAAAATATCATGCTGGAAGAAGCTGCTAAGTATTATGCCAACATCGTTTTGCCATACAGCTCCCAGGTGCAAAAAGCTATGGAAGTGCTCGCTACGCTGGAAATCGGTACGATCTGTCCCAGCCATGGTCTCATCATTCGCAAGTTTATTCCCGAACTTATGGAAAAATACCACAAATGGTCATCCAATCAAACGGAAAAGAAAGCACTCATCATCTACGACACGATGTGGAAATCCACCGAAAAAATGGCTCATTCCATCCAGGAAGCTTTCGAGGCAAAAGGTTACGAAATCAGGAAATACAATTTGCAGCATACACATATTTCGGACATCATGACGGAAATCCTGACTGCCAGATATATCTGCGTCGGATCGCCAACTCTGAATAACGGCATCATGTCTACAGTCTCGGCATTCCTAACTTATTTCAAAGGATTAGCTCCCAAAAACAGGATCGGGCTGGCTTTCGGCAGTTACGGTTGGGGAGGACAGAGCGTCGGCATCGTGGAAAACATTTTAAAAGAATGCGGTTTTGAGATGCTCACACCGATCAAGTTGCAATATGTGCCGGATCAGAGCATTTTAAAAGAAAAAGAAAAACAATTGATCTCAGAGATCGATTAGGAGGAAAAGTGGCGAAAATTACCTTAAAAGGAAATGTGATAAACACCAGCGGCGAACTGCCAAAAGTCGGAGAAAAAGCACCGGAATTCGTGCTCACGAAGAAGGATTTGTCCGATGCAAAATTGAGTGATTATCGGGGAAAGAAAGTTGTTCTGAATATTTTTCCCAGCCTGGATACGGCGGTTTGCGCTATGAGTGTGCGCCGTTTTAATGCCGAAGCCGATCAGCTTCCTAATACTGTGGTGCTCTGCATTTCCCGCGATCTGCCTTTTGCTCAGGCTCGTTTTTGCGGAGCGGAAGGTTTGGATAATGTGATTACTCTCAGCGCAATGAGAAACGATGAATTTTCGCAAAACTATGGCGTACGTATTATCGACGGACCGATGGCAGGTTTGATGGCAAGATCGGTGGTCATTTTGAATGAAAACGGCGAAGTGAAATATACCGAATTGGTTCCCGAAATTGCCCAGGAACCGAATTACGAAGCCGCTTTGAAGAATGTGAAATAATCTTTCCGAAAAGAAGAAGAAAATAAAAGGAGGAATTATGTTACCGAAGAAAATAGAAGAGGCGATCAATGTACAGATCAACAAGGAATTGTTTTCCGAATATCTGTATCTTTCCATGGCTACCTGGTTTGCAGCTAAGGGATTGAACGGTTTCGAGAATTTCTTCCTGGTGCAGGTGCAGGAAGAACGATTTCATGCCATGAAATTCTATAATTTCGTAAAGAGCAGAGGCGGAAAAGTTTTATTGGCAAAAATTGACGCTCCCCAAACAGAATTTAATTCCATCGAAGAAATCTTCCAACTTGCCTTGGAACATGAAGTGTTCATCACGAATTCCATCAATGAACTGATGAATTTGGCTAGCGAGGAAAAAGACCATGCCACCAAGAGTTTGCTGAATTGGTATGTCGATGAGCAGGTGGAAGAAGAAGCCACCATGCAGGGTGTATTGGATAAACTGAGATTGATCGGCGGAAAAGGACAGGGCATGTTGATGCTGGATAATGAACTGGCTCAGCGGGTGTTCACTCCTCCTGCCACAGCATAAAACTTTTCTAAAGGATGGAATGTCATCTGGACGTATCTTGCACGTAGTTCTTAGAAAGGAACTCAATCGAGCGAGTTTCTTCGTGAGAAATTGTGAAGGAATTTCTCAGAATGACAGAGAGTTTAAATTAAGCAGAATTAAATTCTGAATAAATAGCGTGTTTTATGAAAAGAGTTAACCATTGTGGTCGTTGCGAGTTTTCTTCTCGTTGTTACAATCGAAGCAATCTGTTGGAAATTAATTGGTTATAGACTTGGATTGCTTCGGGAGAATCTCTTCATAAGAGGTCTCGCAATGACGTTTTTCGTATTATGCAGAATTCATTCAAACAAAA
>DAISYT010000192.1:0-4824 GCA_036825175.1 Candidatus Cloacimonadota bacterium | reverse complement strand
GCCTCCAGATTTCTCTATGAACTCATAATCGTTCCTAATGGCAGATTTTGCAGAGAAGCTTGCATATTTTGAATGAACGAGAAAATGCTGCGCATGAGTCTGGTTCGGGGTTTGAGGCGAGCGAAGCCTGCTGCCAGTTTTTGATTGAAGATCAGAAGGCAAACGATCAGGATGATGAGGATGAGGAGTGAGATAGCACGGCGTATGCCGGCAATGTTGGGAATCTGTCGAAGAGAGAGTGAAAACAGGAATCCCAGCAAGCAGAGACAGAACATGCCGAGTAGTTTTTCCGTCACAATTGTACTACCGGCAACGCCGTGATTCAGGGGATATTTCTTTTCTATCTTATACATTCTGATGGCGGCAAACCCATCAGAAGAAGGTAAAAATGTTCCCCAGAAAATGGAGCTGAAATTGATTTTCAGCAGTTCGGTAAGGCTTGGATAAAATCCATTGAAATGCAGAATGACCTGCCAGCGCCTGGCTGCCAGTAAGGGAATGACAAAAGCCGAAATCAGGAAAGAAAGCAGCAGCCAGCCGGGTTTTACCAAAAGGCTGCTGAGGCGGGGAAGGGAAATACTCCACCGCTGCACGATCAGATAAAAAAGTAAAACGGTGAAAAGCAACTGCACCGTAAAAACGATTTTCTTTTTCATGCCTGTACTATTTCCTGCATTCGTTCCAAAGACCTGCGGCTTTTTTCCATTACCTCGAAAGGAACGAGCACCTCATTCTGCTCAAAATACAAACTTTGCACCGCTCCCAAAAGAGTGGTTTTTTTCATATCGGCACACGTCATACGGCTGTGGAGCGGAACCATTTTTTTGTAAGGAAAATGATATTTGAGTTGATCGAACAAACCGATTTCAGTACCGATGATCAGTTTGTCGTGCTCTTTGGCATAAGCGATCATCTGGCTGGTGGAGCAGACCACATCGGCATTTCGGCATACATCCGGGTTGCATTCGGGGTGCACCAGCAGTTCATAATCGGGATACATCTGCCGTAACTGTAAAACTTCGGCAAGTGTGATGTCGTTGTGCACGTAACAGTAGCTGTCGAACATGATCAGCTTTCGTCCGGTTTTATATTCCACCCAGGCGCCGATATTCCGGTCGGGCACGAAAATAATTTCCTTGTTTTTGGGAAGGGCATTAACCACTTCGACAGCATTGGCAGAAGTGCAGGTGATCGTACTTTCGGCTTTCAAAGTAGCCGGAGAATTTACATAACAAACCACTTCGGCATCAGGATGAGCAGCTTTTAAACTGCGCAATTCCTGCGGAGTTTTCAGCAAAGCCAATTGGCAGTCGGCAGCGGGATGACCCATGATCACTTTTTTATTTGGATTGAGAATTTTGGTGGTTTCTGCCATGATCTTGATGCCGCAAACCAGGATCAATTCAGCATCGGCTTCGGCAGCTTTCCGAGCCATCTGCAAAGAATCTCCCACATAATCGGCAATTTTCTGAACTTCCATGAATTGATAGTTGTGAGCCAAAATAAAACAGTTTTTTTCACGTTTCAGATCAGAGGCAATTTGAAATAATTCCGCCTGATTTAAATTCTGCCAGTCAGTGATTTTCATAATTTTTCTCCTGATTTATTTTTTGAAATCGTTTGAAATGAGAATCGGCTTTTCTATTCATAATCATTTCCAAGGTGGGAAAGGATGAACGGCGTTTTGCCGCCCGGTCTTTTTTCCAATTGAGTAACTCGTTGAAAACGGATTTTCATGTCGTTTCCTACCCGTTTGCGCAGCCCTTTTTCCAAAGCTGTTTGTGAATCGTTGTTGTAACTTTCGTCCCCAACCACATTCACCAAAATTTGATCTGTCGCCTCCTGAATAATCTGCGAACAGATCACACCTTTTGCCTGATCGATGGCATGCGACATCACCGCTCCCATGATTCTGCCGTCGGGCGTTTGTAGGTAATCGCAGGCTTTTCCCTGAATTTGTTTGATCACCGGAAACGGTCTTCCGCAACTGCATATTACTTTCGCAGCGGGCAGAATATCGTCGCCGATCTCATAACGCAGAAGCGGCATGGAATAATTATAATAAGAAGTGCCGACGAGCTTTTTGTTTTTGCCGTCGCCGCTCAATTCATGATAGGCAAAATCGTCGATCAGATGCAGATTCCCTTTTTCGCATTGACCGATCATAGCGCTGGATTCGTGCAAAGAAAAGAAATTGAAAACGGGACAGCGGAAAAGTTGTTGTAATTGTTCCAGTTTTGGGGAGGAAAGCGTTTCACCGTAAGTAAGAATGGCGCGTGGCGAGTGAATGGGAATACCGGCTTCCGTGGCAAAACGGGCGATCATTAAAATGTCGAAGGGAAAGCCCATGACGAAACCGGGACGAAACCGATTATAAGCTTTCGTAACGGCAAGGGCAGAAGTTCTGCTCAAACGGTTGCTGTCGAAACGCAGAATATTGTAAAGACGGTTGAATTTAAAATCGGCATCCGGAAAATAGTAACTTTGCACACTGAAGGTTTTCATACCGAGCCGATAACCTGCCCAACCGTAACAGCGCAGCAGCGCCGCAATTTTGTTTGCCTGCACTGCATCGGAAAGTACAAAATGCAAAGGCTTACCGCTGGAACCGCTGGTGCTGTCCCAGGTTATGCCGAATTTGCGGGCATTGGTTGCCAGAAATTCTTCTGGATTTTTGCGAACGGTTTCTTTATCGAGAGTGGGAATTTGGCTTAACTCAGCAAGATCGTTGAAGGTTTCCGGCTGGAAGCCGATTCCGGCAAAAAGTTTTTTATAATAAGGTACATTCGTACCGCAATGAATCAATAATCGGCGCAGTTTTTCCTTTTGGTATCGGTGCAATTCGTCTGCATTCCAAAACTGGCTTTTTTTATAAAAATTGGCAGCTTTCCAAACCTGCCGTGGAAGTTGAAAAATCGATTTTTCCATGTTATTTTCTCTGCTCTTCCCACTCTTTGATGGCTCTCTCGCGAGCCAGGATTTGCTTTGCCTGCCTGAGCATGGGCGGACCGATAAAAACACCATCGATGATAGCGACGCCAACTTTGTTTTTTTCTGCTTCGGCAGCTAATTTCAGAATTTTTTGGGCAGTATTTACTTCTTCCGGAGAGGGTGTAAAATAACCATGACACAAAGCGATTTCTTTGGGATGCAGCAAAAGCGAACCTTCAAAGCCCAGATTGCGGGAGAGCTGAAGATTCCGTTCCAGGTCGGGAAGATCGTGAACACGCACATGCAGAGTATCGATGGGAATGACACCGGCAGCACGGGCAGCCAGAGCGATTAAAGCACGCGGCACCCGTAAAACGTTATCTTCGTTGTCGTGGATCGCCTGTAGATCGGCACAAAAATCCTCGCTGCCAAAAGCGATGGCGATGATGCGTTCCGAAGCCCGACAGATTTCTTCCGCCTGAAGAACCGCCGAAGCCGTTTCGATCAGCGGAATCAGTTTGAAGGTATTTCTGGCAAAACCATGGTTTGATTCATATTTTTCCAGAAGGTTATCATAAGAACGAATATCTTTGCTGCCGAACGATTTTGGCACGATGAATCCGGTCACTCCTGCCATGATAAGTCGGGAGAAGTCCTCTTCACAAAAACCACTCTGTAAGTCGTTGATACGAACAAAAATATGATGTCCTTTCAAAACACCGTCCGCAATCATTTGCCGACAGATTTCCCGTGCTTCCTGTTTGGTTATGGACGGCACCGAATCTTCCAAATCCAGAATCAAGGCATCTGCTTTGGTGGCAGCAGCTTTGCGGATCAGACGTTCGTTATTTCCCGGAACGAACAACAGGCTGCGTAAAATCCAATTCATACTCATTTCCTTTTGGGAATGAGAATATGCCGGCGTAACGTGAGAACCAACTCATCGTGTTGATTGTAAGCTTTCGTCTCCACAAAAATAATTCCTCTCTCCGGTTTGGAATGCGATTCCCGCATTTCCAAGATTTCTGTTTCAGCGTGCAGTGTATCCCCGATGAAAACCGGTCTGTGATGCACTATCTTCTCGTAATCGAGATTGGCGATAGCTTTGCCGCTGATATCTGCCACACTTATGCCGACGGCTATACTTGCAATATAAGTTCCAACCACGACGATGCGTCCGAATTCCGTAGATTTTGCGTATTCGGCATCGAGATGCAAGGGATGATCGTTGAGCGTAAGTTCACAAAATAATTGCAGTTCTGCTGCTGTGATCGTTTTTGTTCGCTCGTGTTGGAATTTCTGTCCGATCTTAAATTCGTTCCAATATCTTCCTAAACTGCTTCTATTTTTCCGCAACATAATAAAATTCTTATACAATATTCGTTCCAAATCAGTTTTACACTTCTAACATAATGAAAAAAAAGCATTAACGAAAAAATAGTATCGGCAAAACTGCTTATTTCTTTTAGCAAAATGAAAGATAGGTTCCATATTTCATCGTCGAATCGCCGGTGTTTTCCGGGGGCTGGGCAACAGGTACGGATGCAGGACTTCCGGATGATTTCTATGTAAACGTATTGGACAATGTAACTCCTGCTACACCTGAAACCGATTCCGAAACAGAATGTGCATTTAAGAAATTCAACAGATTCCCAACCTTTTTCAGATTCCGATCACATAAGTTTTAGTAGAGAAAACTCGCTAATTCGTCAGCAGAATAAGTGATTCTCAAATTCCGCAAAAAGTAATATTACTTCATCGACAGCAGGAACTGCCGTTGAAAAGAACTTTTCAGCTAACCGAAATAACTTTGGCGAAATACCCCTTGGCTCTGCCATAGTATAGTCAAATTCCAGAATTTTCTTTATTTTTTACCGGAAAAAGTTCTAAGAG
>DAISYT010000191.1:0-4862 GCA_036825175.1 Candidatus Cloacimonadota bacterium | reverse complement strand
AGCGGGAAGAAACTGTAAAACAGCATTTTGTGGCGATTTCCACCAATAGTGAAAAGGTAAAAGAATTCGGTATCGATCCCGAAAATATGTTCGTTTTCTGGGATTGGGTGGGTGGCAGATTTTCGCTTTGGGGTTCGATCGGACTTTCGATTGCCTGTGCCATCGGTTACGAAAATTTCGCCGAACTTCTGGAAGGTGCTTATCAGATGGATCAGCATTTCCGCAATACGCCGTTTAATAAAAACATTCCTGTTTTGATGGCGCTCCTCAGCATTTGGTACAACAATTTTTTCCGGGCGCAGAGCGAAGCCGTGATCCCTTATGATCAATATTTGCAACATCTTCCTTCTTATTTGCAGCAGCTTAGCATGGAAAGCAACGGTAAGAGCGTGGATCGCAATGGAAAATTTCTTTCGTATGAAACCGGTGCCATTTTGTGGGGAAAGCCGGGAACGAACGGACAGCACGCTTTCTTCCAGTTGATTCATCAGGGAACCAAACTCATTCCCTGTGATTTTATTGCCGCGGCTATAAGCCATAATCCTGTGGGAGAGCATCAACAAATGCTTTTAGCCAATTTCTTTGCGCAAACCGAAGCTCTGATGAAAGGCAAAACCGAAGCAGAAGCCAGAGCAGAATTGCAGGTTGCCGGAAAAACCGAAACGGACATTCGGAAATTGCTTCCCTATAAAATTTTTGCCGGAAATAAACCGACCAATACCTTCCTGATTAAACAAATCACGCCGTTTAGTTTGGGAAGTCTCATCGCCATGTATGAACATAAAATTTTCGTGCAGGGCATTATTTGGAATATTTTCAGTTTCGATCAATGGGGTGTGGAATTGGGAAAAGCGCTGGCAAAAACCATCATTGAGAATCTGGAGAAAAAAACCAAGATCAAAGATCACGATGCTTCGACGAACGGGCTGGTAAATGCCTGCCGTGAGTTCCGAAAAAATATTGCTGCCGATGCCGATCGCTTCGCTGCTCTGGGTTTTGCCATGAATAATGGCTGGCAGCCTTCCCAACTTTCCGAAATGCAATATAAAATTCTCCTTTCCTGCCAGGAACAGCCACTTTCCAGTAACGAACTTTGCCTCGCTTTGGAGCGAAGAACCAAATCGGGAAATCTAAAACGAGCGCTTTCCACACTGAAAGAACGTAAATATCTTGCTTTCACGATCCCGGAAATACCGGGCAGTTCCAACCAAAAATACAGACTTACCAAGAAGGGATTGAAAACTCTGGAACAGCATGAAGAACGCAAAAAGATGCTGTTAAACCGTCTTCAGGTGATCAAAGGCGATATAACCACTTTGAAAGTGGATGCCATCGTCAATGCTGCCAACACTTCACTTTTGGGAGGTGGCGGTGTGGACGGTGCTATTCATCGGGCAGCCGGTCCGGATTTATTGAAAGAATGCCGTAAAATCGGCGCTTGCCCCACCGGGGAAGTTCGTCTTTCCGGCGGTTATCGTTTACCGGCAAAATATGTAATTCATGCCGTGGGACCAGTTTGGCACGGTGGAAAAACCAAAGAAAATCTGCTGTTGACAAGCTGTTACAAAAACAGCCTGGAAACGGCGGTGAAAAATGGAATTCGCACCATTGCTTTTCCCGCGATAAGCTGCGGAGTTTATCGCTTCCCCATCGATCAAGCTGCTCAGATTGCCGTGCAGGAAGTGAAAAAGTTCATCGATACGAATTCGGCTGTCGATAAGGTTATTTTCGTTTGTTTCGATGATGAGACATATCGTACTTATCAGCAAACTATAGAAGCGTTATTTTAATAAAAAAAGAGGAAATTATGAAATTTACAGGTAAACAAAAAGCTCAGCTCAAATCGATTGGGCAGAATTTGGAAATCATGGTACGGGTAGGCGAAAAAGGCGTTACACCGAGTGTTGTTGCCAGCCTGAACGAAGCGTTGGAAGCGCATGAATTGATCAAGATTTCTGTGCAGCATCCGCAGCGTGATATTCGCAAAGATCTGATCGCCGAACTGGCAGAACAAGCCGAAGCACAGATCATCAGCAC
This sequence comes from Candidatus Cloacimonadota bacterium, assembly GCA_036825175.1. Lineage (GTDB taxonomy): Bacteria > Cloacimonadota > Cloacimonadia > Cloacimonadales > TCS61 > B137-G9. The sequence continues at coordinate 2,825 of DAISYT010000191.1, read as the reverse complement.
CATTGGGAAAACCGCACTGCTCTTCAAAGTGAATCAGGATAACCCGGTGATTTCGGAGAGGCTATAACATCTCCAAAAAAGATTTCTTGACATTGTAATAAGCCTAATTTGCCTAAGTATGCATGGTAAGTGCATTATTGATAACTATTAGGAAATAATAATCCCTAAAAAAAAAAGGATGAGGAGAAAAAATGAAAAAATTATTCGTAGCTATGTTAGTTGTGCTTTTTGCTTCGACGGCTTTTGCTCAACAATTGAGTTATGGTGGCAACCTGGAACTTGCAGTTCCGATGGGACATTTTGGCGATTGTGTCAATATGGGATTCGGTTTATCAGCTCAAGCTGAATATCCGGTAAAAGATAATATCGTTGCCACAGGTTCTTTGGGATATTTGATGTGGAATGGCAAAGATATTTATGAAGATATGGATTACAGTTGGTCTTGCATTCCCATTAAAGTTGGCGGCAAATACAATTTGAATGACACAGGATTTTACGGCATTGTTGAAATGGGACTTTATATGTTCTCAATTAAATGGGATTATGAATATATGGGATTTTCAGTGAAAGGCGACGATTCCAAAACAAATTTTGGTTTCGCTCCCGGAGTAGGTTATCAAATGCCATTTAATGATAAAATTAAATTAGATTTCTCGCTTCAATATGAAACAGCCGGAGATTACGATTTTCTGGGTCTCGATCTTGGCGTGAGATTCTAAGAAAAGATAAATTGTTTTTTGCCCCTGCTTCTGCAGGGGCTTTTTTTTTATCATAGCTGACAATTTTATAAATGAATTGACGGGATGGAACCTGATTTTTTTTGATTTATTAAAGTTAATGAGAAATAAAAAAGCGACCAGGCTGGATGAAAAAAAACGATCGAGCTGGATGAAAAAAATAAGCGACCAGGCTGGATGAAAAAAAACGATCAGGCTGGATGAAATAAATAAGCGACCTGCCAGTTCGAAAAAAAACGATCGGGCTGGTTGAAAATAAGCGACCAGGCTGGTCGCTGTACGAAATTATGAATTTTATCAAGACTCAGGACGGCTCATTCACAGCTTTTAACGAAGCTGCCGGTGAGCATTATCATTCCATTTCCGGTGCTTTGGAAGAAGCTCTTCAAAAGCATGTAAATGCCATCGGCGTGGAGAATGGCTTTCGTATTCTGGATTTCTGTTTCGGTCTGGGATACAATTCCATCGCTGCCACCCGGAATCATCAGAATCTGGAAATAATTGGTTTGGAAAACGACATCGAAATCGTGAGAGCTATCCATGATATGGAAGTGCCGGATTCGCTCCAAACCGAGTTCGATGCTTTCCGTGATCTGTCGGAAAAAATTGAAATCAAAGATATTAATAACAACACAATTCAATTGATCATCGGAGATGCTTTAAAGACCATCGATGTTCTTCCCAACGAATATTTTGACCGGGTTTTCTTCGATCCGTTCTCACCTAAAAAGCAGCCGGAAATGTGGAGCGAAGAGATTTTCCAAAAAGTTTACGAGAAAATGAAATCCGGCGGAAAACTGAGCACCTACAGTTGTGCCAAATGGATTCGGCAAAACATGCAAAAAGCCGGATTCATTGTATTGGATGGGCCGGTGGTCGGAAGGAAAAGTCCGGCGACAATTGGAATGAAAACGCAAAATATGTGAGAATATTGCGCTTCAATACGCAAAATAAATAAATAATTTGCGTATTTAGTTGTTTGATTTATTTTGTCCGCTGTGAGGTAATTATGATTGAAAGAAGTTTGATCGAACAAATTGTACCACGCTTATTCAAAGGAAAAGCCGTAATCATAACCGGTGCAAGACAAGTTGGTAAAACAACTTTAGCCCGGGCATTGGAACAAAAAATAAATCAGAAATCACTTTGGTTAAGCGGAGATGAACCGGATATAAGAGAACAATTTTCAAACGTAACATCTACTCAATTGCAATCTCTGATCGGGAATAATAAAGTTGTATTTATAGACGAAGCACAGAGAATCGCAAACATCGGTTTGACCTTAAAATTGATCGTCGATAATTTGAAAGATGTTCAGGTTATAGCTACCGGATCGTCATCGTTCGAGCTTTCCAATCAAATTCAAGAACCGCTTACCGGCAGAAAATACGAGTTTTTTCTATATCCGCTTTCTTTTGGCGAATCATGTGAACATTCCAGCCAAATAGAAGAAATGCGGTTGTTGGAACATCGTCTGATTTATGGCTATTATCCGGAAATTGTTACCCAATCCGGAGACGAACAGGTTCTACTGAACAGCATTGGCGAGAGTTATTTGTATAAAGATGTGCTGGCAACCGGTAAAATCAAAAAACCGGCAATGTTGGAGAAGTTGCTACAGGCGTTAGCTCTACAGGTCGGTAAGGAAGTCAGTTTCAATGAATTGTCACAACTGATCGGAGTCGATAATCAAACGGTGGAACGATGGATAGACATCCTGGAGAAATCATTCGTTGTATTTCGTTTAAAAACCTTGAGCCGCAATGCCAGGAACGAATTGAAGAAAACGCGGAAAATCTATTTCTATGATAACGGTATTCGTAATGCTATCATTAAGAATTTCAATGCGTTAGCGCTAAGAATGGATGTGGGTGAATTGTGGGAAAACTTTTTGATTACGGAAAGGATGAAATTCCTGCAAAGGAAAGAAATTCTAGCGAATTTGTTCTTTTGGAAATCACAAAGTCAGCAGGAAATAGATTTCATCGAAGAATTTGGGGGGAAACTTTTTGGCTTTGAATTTAAATGGAATCCACAAAAAAAATTGAGTTGGAAATTTCACTTTTTTTTGTGGATTCCATTTAAATT
>DAISYT010000190.1:1974-4887 GCA_036825175.1 Candidatus Cloacimonadota bacterium | reverse complement strand
AAAGGAAAGTAAATATGTTTTGACAGAAGAAGCGATTTTTCCAATTTTTACCTGAGAGAGAGAAATGGAGGAGAAATGAAAAAGTTGTTTATTTTGTTTGCGTCCTTGCTCTTAGCAGTCGTGTTATCTGCCGAATGGACAATCGTACAAACGTATCCCATTCCGGAAGGAGCGTCTGGTTTAGCTTTCGACGGAACTTATCTCTACTGCGGCATTTATGGATCGAATGGTGATGAATTCTACCGCATCGATCCTGCTACAGGAAGTATTCAATTACAATTTGCCAACAGTAATATCGGCGATTGTTTTGGTATGACCTGGGACGGCACCGATCTTTGGATAACAGATCATGCCGTATCTGCCAATCCCGCCGTTGCTTATGAATTGGACATTAATTCCGGAACCATCTTAACGCAGTTCAATTTACCCGATCATTACATGTCCGGCATAGCTTACGATGCCGGAAATTTCTGGGTAGCCACGTATTATCCCGATCCCGCCACGATTTACCAGCTCGATTCCTCAGGGAATGTGTTGCAACAATTCACCGCGCCGGATAATCAACCCTGGGATTTGTGTATGGAAAATGGGAATCTCTGGATGGCGGATTATTGGGGAGATACGCTCTACAAAATCGATCCGACAAATGGCGCGATGCTGGAATCTCATGCTTCCGAAGATGTCGATCCGGCTGGAATTGTGTGGGACGGACAATACCTGTGGTATTGCGACAACGGTGCCAGCAATGCAACCGATTATCTTTACAAAGTCGATCTTGGCGGAGCCGGAACACCTGCCATCTCGTTAGGTTGGGATGAATATGATTTTGGCAATGTCACGATCGGTCAGCCTGCTTCGGTGGAACTTCCTGTTACAAATAGCGGAGCTGCCGATCTGGAAATTTCCGGTTTGAATTTCAGTTTAAACGATTTTTCCAGCGATGAAACTCTTCCCATCACGATTACACCCGGTGGAACTGCCAACATTACCATCATTTTCGATCCGTCTGTCTGGGGTCAATTCGATTGTACTCTCACTATCACTTCCAATGATCCGATCCATCCGGCGGAAGCTGTAAGCCTTACCGGATACGGTGTTTCTGCCGATCCTTCTCTGGTGGTCTTTCCCACCTCTTTGAATTACGGAGCAATCAGAATCGGTGCCTTCACCGGCAGATACATCGAGATCAGCAATCAGGGATCGGGAAACCTGGAGATCAGCCAATTGGCTATCGATGAAAATCAATTTGTCGTGGATGAAACAGTAACTTTACCCCTCAATATAGTTCCCACCGGTACAGAAAATATTCGCATCTGGTTCAATCCTTTAAGTAGCGGTAACATCACCGGAACATTGACCATTCACAGTAACGATCCGGCAAATCCAACTTTCGATATCGATCTTTCCGGAAGCGGTGATGATCAGCAGTATGTCATTGGTTCCATCCTCTGGCAATACGATATTACCGCCGGTTATGATAACAGCCCCAAAGCCATGGCACCCATCGAAGATATCAACGGTGACGGTGTGGGCGATCTGATCGTTTGCTCGGAAGATTATTATGTCCGCTGCTTCAATGGCAATGCCAGCATCACAGGAGATGTGCTGTGGGAATACGAAATTCCCAGCTATGTTTACCAGCAGAACGGTTTGGTGGTAACCGCCGATCTGAATAATGATGATTTCGAAGATGTCGTCATCGGCACTGCCGGCGGAGATCGTGCTGTTCGAGCCATTTCGGGAAAAACGGGAGAACTGATCTGGGTATTCAATACCAGTATTTACGGTGGAACCGGCGGTTGGGTCTATCAGGTGGATGCCTCCCGCGATTTCAATAACGATGGAATTTTAGACATTTTGGCTTCTTCCGGGAATGATGGTTCCGGAACCGGACCGCAACGCGTTCATTGTTTAAATGGAACAAACGGCAATGAACTTTGGTCGTTCTATGTATCCGGTCCCAAATTCAGTTGCATCGGTATTGCCGATTTGAATAACGACGGCACACCCGACGTGATCGGTGGCGGTTCAAATTCGGGTGAAACGGAAGGAAAGGTTTATGGAATCAATGGCGCTACCGGTTCACAATTATGGGAATTTTCCACCGGAGGAAGTTCCGTGTGGGCATTGTCGGAAGTCGATGATTTCACCGGTGACGGAATCAATGATGTGGCTGCCGGAGATTTCGGCGGTAATTATTATGGTTTGAATGCGGTAACGGGTGCGATGGTTTGGAACGGTTCGATCGGTAACGGATTGATCATTCGTTTCGAAAAATTGAACGATGTGAATGGTGACGGCCATCCCGACATCGCCATCGCTCGCAGTTCCCAGAGTAATGCTCTGGTAATCGACGGTTACACCGGCTCGAATATCTGGATGCAATCTATTGCCGACCAGCCCTGGGTGGTGGATAAGATCAATGATATTACCGGCGATGGAATCAACGATCTGGTTTGGGGCACGCTTTTTTCCAACAATTTCGGTTACTTTCTGGATGGAGCTTCCGGCAATGTAATATCACAAACACCGCTTAGTTCTGCTTGCGACGCCATTGCCGGTATTCCGGATATAAATGGCGACGGTTCCTGGGAAATGGTTTGCGGTGGCAGAAACGGCGAAGTGGTCTGTATTTCCGGCGGTGAAACAGTAGGAAATGGTATTTTGGAAGGAAATATTACGCTCAATGGCGGTACCGGAAATGTTGCGGAAGCCACCATTCAAATCGGTAATGTTACAATAACTGTCGATCCTACGGGTTATTATAACGCTTCGGTTATTGCCGGAACTTATGATGTTACGTTCATCCTTCCCACCTACGAAACTCTTACAGTGGAAGATGTAGTCATCATTGAAGATCAGACTGTTACTCTCGATGCCACGCTGAATTACTGTTTCGCTCCGCAAAATCTC
>DAISYT010000190.1:0-1964 GCA_036825175.1 Candidatus Cloacimonadota bacterium | reverse complement strand
TATACCATAGAATATTACGACGTGGTTTTGGAGTGGAATGCTCCTGCCGTTTCCGATGAAGTCACTTCCTACAAAGTTTATCGGGATGGTTCGGAAATAGCCCAGATTACACAGCTCACCTACACCGATGAAGACCTGTTGCCGGCAACTTATGAGTATTATGTTACTGCTATTTACAGTGATGGTCAGGAATCCGAACCTTCCAACACGATATCGGTGGAACTTACCGAAAATGATAACAACCTGCTTCCTGCCAAAACTGCACTTCTGGGCAATTACCCGAATCCTTTCAATCCAACCACCACGATTCGTTTCGATCTGGCAAAGGATGCACTTGTTACCTTGAATATCTACAATATGAAGGGGCAAATTGTCAAAACTCTGCTTAGAAATGAGTTGCCTGCCGGCACACACCGCATCGATTGGAATGGAACCGATCAAGCCAACCGACCGATCGCTTCCGGAATATATTTCTACAGGTTCAAAGCCGGTGATTATCAGTCCAACGGAAAATGTATTCTTCTGAAATAATATAAGTTACGATACGAATTTAGCCCTGCCGCAGGCGGGGCTTTTTTGTTATTTTGAATCAATCGGAAGAATCGATCCATCTTCCGAGATTTGCAAAGGTGCTTCGGGAATATCTTCTCTGGTCAATTCCATAATTTTGTGGAGAACTTCATTACCCGGATCGAGCTGCACTCCCTGCCGGGAAATCTGTTTTGTGGAATAAATCGAACCGATTTGGAATTCTCCGTTTTCATTCAAAACCAATTCCAGGATAGGCGCAATTCCATTCACCCCGCTGATATTCACACGGCTGTAAGTACAGAAATTTCCCAAACTATATGCGATGAATCTTCCTTTATACAGATCGATGGCACGCGTTACATGCGGACCGTGCCCCAGCACCAGATCGGCACCGGTATCGATCATCTGTCTGGCAAGTTGGTAGGGATTACCCCGGTTTTCTCCCAGAAATTCCTCCGTCTTTCCCGTTATATGCTGATGCTCCTTCCCTTCCGCACCGATGTGCATGGAAACGATAACGATGTCATTTTCTGCCGCTAATTTTTCTACGGTCGATTCCAACCAATCCAGGTTATGGAAATTAACCACACCCGCATTAGGTGCCGTCGCGATGAATCCAATTTTGATGCCGTTTTGCGTAAAAGAACATATAGGATTTTCCAAATAACCGGCAAAATGTATTTTCTTATTATTTAGGAAATTCCGGGTAATTTCGCAGCCTTCTTCCTGCATATCTCCGGCATGATTATTTGCCACGCTTAAAAGATTAAAACCAGCATCGGCAAGCCAGTCAGCCGCAGCATCCGGCATAGCAAAAACATATTTCTTCTTTTTGGCAGTACCACCACTGCCACAGATGCAGCCTTCCAAATTACCAAACACCACCTCTCCCCGTGACAATATTTTTCTGATCTCAGAAGAGAATAACCGATCTCCATTTTTAGGAAAACATGTGTTATCCGGGATTCTCGTTCCCAGCATCAGATCACCCACAGCCACGATCCGAATCGTTTGGGGAGCAGATATAATTTCTTCCACTGACAGCGGTTCAGGTTGTATTTCAGGTATTTCTTCTACCTGAATAATTTCAGCAGAATTATCTTGGGTACAAACAGAACAAGTTTCATTTTGGCAGGAATATACTTCTTTACTAAACTGCGGATTGGGCGTCAAAGCACAGCCGATAAAACCTAATGCTAAAAGCAGCAGCAGGATATAAGCTCTATTTAAACAAGAAATTAATTTCATCGATTTCATTCTCACTCCACTTAGGTTTTGTGTATTTGTAATAAGGAGAGAAATGTCAATCCAAATGTCGGTAAAAAATATTTTTTATTCTGCGGAAATTAGTGTTGACACAAAAAAGCGGTCTTTTAAAAAGTCACCCTAAATCGTGTTTGATCCTGAATAGCTCAGCGGTAGAGCGGGTGGCT
>DAISYT010000189.1:0-4907 GCA_036825175.1 Candidatus Cloacimonadota bacterium | reverse complement strand
ATGGAAATCAAGACTTTCCCTGCCGGAAGCAATTTCTTATAAACGAAAGAAAAACTTTGTGAACAATTATACCAGGAATCCCATAATATATATTTATAAGGAAGCCTTCTCTGGTTCGCGCGCTTGATCATGCTGATTACGATAGATGTCTTTGACTGCTTGGCAAAGCGAGCGCGCTGCCCGGTATGACTGCCTTTCTGATAACTGGTTTCCCGGGAATGTTTCGTGCGATTTTTGCCTATCTTCAGCTCAAAATCAATAGGAATTGCAGATTTACAATTGCTCCACAGGGCAGTGATGTTTTGATAACCTTTGAAATAGCTGTTTTGGCAGTGATCGAAAAACCAACTCAGAAAATCTGTCTTGGAGCCTGTCTTGACTTTGCTGGTATCGTCAAATATCAGTGTACAATCTTCATGATCGAGGGCTGGACAAAGTTGAGTAAAACGTTTAACTACACGATACAGAAGATCACGCCAATTATAAAAGATGTTATTCAACATGTCATTAACAGGACTCTTCATATTAGAAATATGATTCTTAACCATTCCGGCAAAGACCGATTTGCTATTCTCAAGCATGATCAGCAGAAAACAGAACAACATCTCAATCACTGAGTGACCCTTTTGTTTGATTATTCCACTACGTTTTAAGATGCTCGCCACTTTAAACAAAGTGAATAGATCATTAACATTTTTCATTCCAATGCTTGACAGTTTTACCTGATTAAATCGTTTAATCATACATAACCTCGTTTTTATTATTGTTTAAGTTATTGCCTAACTTATTAAACAATAATATCTTACGAGGTTTTTACGTCAATATCTAAATCGCCTTATATCCTTATTTCTCAACAGGTTAAAATTACTCGGAAAGATTAGTATGAAATATCCAACAGATCAGCACGGAATGTCCAATGATGAAGGGAAAACCTGATTTGCGATTTACGATTTACGATTTAAGATTTACGATTGAAGATTTGTCTGCCTGCGACAGATGCAAACACGATTAAAGCGGCTAACTGCCAAAGGCTAATTGCTAATGGCTAACAAGCCAATTGCTAACGGGTTAACTGCCAATCGGCTAACCGGCTAATGGCTAACAAGCTATAACCGGTTAATCTCCGCTTTTCGCTGCTCTGATTCTGCGGAAAGCTTTCTCTTTCAGTTGCCTTACGCGTTCCCGCGGAATTTCCAATTGTTCGGAAATTTCCTTCAAAGTAAGTTGATTCTGATAAAGCAGTCTTAAAACCAGCTTTTCTGCTTCCGGCATATCTTCCGGGAAGGTAAGGATATCCAGTTTTGGTAGTTCGGTCACTTCTTGATCCGGCGTTTTGTCTTCCGGTAAGGGCTTGATTTTGAAGGAAGATTTTTTCTCCTTGTCCACCGCTTCCAGGATATATTTCTTGATCCAGTAAGTGGCGTAGGTACTGAACTTTGCACCCTTATCTGCCTCGAATTTATCGGCAGCTTCCAACAGCCCGATCATGCCTTCCTGCTCCAGGTCTTCCTGGGGAATGCCGAGTTTGTTATATTTGGCAGCGATACTGCGCACCAAAGGTAAATACTCTACGACGATTTTATTTTTATCCATAATTTCTATTTCCTGGGAATTACGATGCTGAACTGTGTGCCGCTGCCTACTTTGCTGCTCACGTTGATCGTGCCGTCATGCAAATTGACGATATGTTTAACGATGGAAAGTCCCAAACCGGTGCCGCCCATTTTGCGGGAACGGGATTTATCGACCAGATAGAACCGTTCAAAAAGGCGGGGAAGATGTTGCTGAGCGATACCGCAGCCGCTATCCGAAATATCGAATTTTACTGCTTCCGCTGTGGATTTTACTTCGATGCGGATGGTGCCGGCATCGGTATATTTGATGGCATTGTCGATCAAATTGATGAAAACCTGTTCAAATTGATAGCGGTCGGCTTGGAAATAATCCGTTGGATTGGAAAGATCGATTTCCAACTTCAGTTTTTTATCATTTAAACGGTAATTAAAAATATTGGCGATATTCTTCAAAAAATCGGCGATCACGATGTTTTCGATCTCCAGTTCCCGTACGTGTTCCAAACGCGAAAGCGTGAGCAGATCGTTCACGATATGAATGAGACGGTCGGTATTACGGCGAATGATTTCCACATAATTTTTCTGTTCTCCGGTCAGATCGTTTTCAAATGTTTCCAAATATCCTTTGATCGAAGTGAGCGGTGTGCGCAGTTCATGCGAAACATTCAGAATAAAATCCTTTTTGATCGTTTCCAGTTGGCGGAATTCGGTAATATCATAAAGGATGAACACGGTTTCTTTGGTGAACGGCGAATAAGACGAGCTGCAGAGAAAATGTTGATTGGCGAAACCTATCTTTTCCGTACGGCTGGCTGGATTTTTGAAATTCTTATCGGCAATTTCGTACAATTCGGGTTGTTCGATGACGTTCCAAAAATACTCGTTTTTCAAATCCTGCCGCCCGATCAATTTGGCAAAACCGGAATTAAAACTACGGATTAGCCCTTTCTCATTTTGAATCCAGATGGATTCTTTGATCGACTCGATGATGATATTGAAGCCTTCTTTCTGCTTGGATAGTTTTTCCTGATAAACCTGCAAACGATGCGTGATTTCATTTAAATTGCGAAAAGCCTGATGAAAATCGCGATGCTCGATTTCGGGAAGAATGGAAAAATTCCGATCGACCAGATGTTGAATTTGGGAATTGATTTTCGCTAACGGCTGCAATTGGTTCTTCAGGTAAAAATAAACGATGAAAATAAACAGCAATGTAATAATGACGAAGAGTATAATAAAGGCGTCCGCGGGAAGATGGAAATAATGCAATCCCAGAAAAACAGCCGCATCGAGCAAAATAAAGATTAAAAGATTTTTAAATAAATGACGAAAAAATTTCATTTTAAGCTTCCAATTTGTAACCCACACTGCGAACGTTTTTTACAAAATTGCCGGCGTTGCCCAGTTTGTCGCGCAGATTGCGGATGTGCACGTCCACGGTTCTGTCGATCACGATTTTGTCGTTTCCCCACAAGTAATCCAGAATCTGATTGCGGGAGTAGACCCAGCCGGGTTTGGCGACCAGCAACTCCAAAATTTTAAATTCGGTGGGTGTAAGTTCGATTTTTTTATCTTCTACGAATACCTGGTATTTTTGCAGATCGATTTCCAAAATATTGCCGATGAGAATGCTCCTTGAAGTCTCATCTTTCGGATGTCCGCGGCGCAATACCGCTTTCACGCGAGCCACCAGTTCACGGGGTGAGAACGGCTTCACGATGTAATCGTCGGCACCGAATTCCAAACCGAGAACGCGGTCGGTAACGTCGCCTTTGGCGGTAAGCATGATGATGGGAATTGCCGCCGATCTCTCATCTTTTTTCAAATCTTTGCAAATGTCGAATCCGTCGAGATCGGGTAGCATCAAATCCAGCACGATCAGTTCGGGAAGATGATTTTTCAGAAATTGAAATAATTCCTTTCCCAAACCGAATTTCGCGGTATCGTAACCGGCTTTTTCCAAACTGAGTGAAACCAGATTCAGGATGTCCGGCTCGTCATCGACAATTGCAATTAATGGTTTCATGATTATTTGTTTTTATCCTGAATTTTTGCCCAATCATCACGCAAGGTAACGGTGCGGTTGAAAACCGGGTGATCGGAAGTCGTATCGGGATCGACGCAAAAATAGCCCAATCGCTCGAACTGACAGCGATAACCGGCTGGTTTATTTTGCAGATTCATCTCCAGTTTACAATTTTGCAGTACTCTCAAAGAATCGGGATTGATGTAATCGAGGAAGGATTTTCCTTCCGGCAGATCGTTCGTATCTTCGATGGTGATAAGGCGGTCGTAAAGGCGCACTTCGGCTTCGGTGAAATGTTTGGCGGAAACCCAATGCAGAGTGGCTTTCACCTTACGTCCGTCGGGGGATTGACCACCCTTCGATTCCGGATCGTAAGTGCAATGCAATTCGCTGATATTTCCATTTTCATCTTTGATAACTTCCTGACAGGTAATGAAATAAGCATAACGAAGCCGCACTTCTCTGCCCGGAGCCAAACGGAAGAATTTTTTGGGTGGTTCTTCCATAAAATCGTCCTGCTCGATGTAAAGTTCTTTGGTGAACGGAATCTTTCTGGTGCCGGCTTCCGGGTCTTCCGGATTATTAATCGCTTCCATTTCTTCCACTAAATCTTCCGGATAATTGGTAATAACTACTTTCACGGGATTCAATACCGCCATCAGGCGGGGAACGCGTTTGTTCAGGTCTTCCCGGATCGTGTATTCCAACAGAGCGTAATCTACTGTACTGTAAGCTTTTGCCAGACCAACTTTTTCCACGAAACTATGAATTGCTTCCGGGGTAACTCCTCTTCTGCGCAAACCGCTCAAAGTAAGCAGACGCGGATCATCCCAACTGGAAACGATGTTTTCTTCTACCAGTTGCAGAATTTTGCGTTTACTGAGAACGGTATAATTCAGGTTCATGCGGGCAAATTCGATTTGGGTGGGGTGGAAAACGCCCAATTCTTCCAAAAACCAATTATAAAGCGGGCGATGCGCTTCAAATTCCAAAGAACAAAGCGAGTGCGTGATACCTTCGATGGAATCTTCCAAACCGTGTGCCCAATCATAAATCGGATAGATGCACCATTTATTGCCGGTGCGGTGATGTTCGGCATGACGGATTCTGTACATGAGCGGATCACGCAACAGCATGTTGGGTGAACTCATATCGATCTTAGCGCGCAAAACATGCTCTCCATCGGCAAATTCGCCTTTTCTCATGCGATCAAAAAAATCCAGATTTTCTTCGATCGTACGTTCACGATACGAACTATTCGTACCGGGAGAGGTGATCGTGCCGCGATTTTCGCGAATTTCTTCGGC
>DAISYT010000188.1:0-4930 GCA_036825175.1 Candidatus Cloacimonadota bacterium | reverse complement strand
CGTTGGAAATCTTCCACATGCTGTGACCGAACCATCTAACCTTGATCATTTTTTTCTCCCGATTTCAGGTTGCCGAAATTTGTTTTTCAGCATTGGGGAAGCAAGTAAAAAATTATCTTAAAACCAATTTAGCCAAAAAGCTTTTCCTTATATAAACTACACCATACGGACATAATTCATGGCAACACATACATTTAATACATTTATCATAATCGATTCTGGGAGAGAGGGCATTCTGTTCGATCCGCATTGCCTGCGCCGGACAACTGTTCACGCAAAGACGACACAAACGGCAGCCATCATGAAAGTCGGGACGAACCTGAAATAATTTGCGGAAGATATCGGTTAAGAATTTGGGCGAATATGACAGAATTTGCACCAATAGTTTTACTTTGCGGATTTTCACTTTTTCAAAACGAAACTTCCGCCACTCTTCATCCACTTCGATCTCGGAAGCTTTTATCTTATCTGCCTGCAAAGCCGGCATAATATACTGCAGGGTTTCCGGTTTAAAACCCATCATGGATGCAGCCACATAATCGAGTGCTCCGGCAGATTCGCTGGCAAACATCACGCCGAAATTACGCGGTTCTCCGGCAGAAGGACCTTCTCCTTCCATACCGATAATGCCATCCATAATATTAAAAGCGACCCGTTCCCGAATGCCGCTGTAAAGTGAAGAAAGTACTTTCCCAAATTTGATATGATTGGGATTTTCTTTGTGATAATCAGATTTTTTCATGCCGGGAATCAATCCGTAAAAATTTTTAATAGCACCGGTATAGGACATCAGGCTGTGCGTTTTATACTTGGAAACGCTGATCACGGCATCGGCTTTCCAAAAGTACCTGGTGGTATGAAAAGTCATCTCACCGCCTTTGGTTTCGTGTACTCCGCCCTCGCTGAAATTGAGCAGCTTGATGTTATATTTTTCCGCCACATCTTTAAATCCGGTGATTTCCTGGACTCGTTTAGCCGGAGTAGATCCGCCTTGTCCGTCTCCCATCCACACTTTCTTGTTCTTTTCCAACAAAATGGAAATCAATGCTTCCAAAACCACGGGATGCGTGGTTACAGCTCTTTCGGGTGGAAAAGCTCCCAACATGTTCGGCTTGATGAGAATCTTTTCTTTGCCTTCCAGTTTCGACCAGAAAGGCAGCGACAACAAAAACTCGCGTATTCTGTTGTAATCGTAGCTTTCGATTTTTTTGATAAAAACTTTCATCTCATCTTCCATATATCAAAACCTTGCGAAGGTCGAACAGCACAAGTTCGATAGCCACCAACCTTCGCAAGGAAATATTTAATTTTCGCAGTTCTCAACTCATCCTGCAACTGCCTGATAAGTCGATTCCTGCAAATCATAAATTTTCAATCGTAAATCTCAAATCTTCAATCGTAAATCTCAAATATTCAATCACTTAAACTCTTCCATCCCGCTGAAATCACGATAAGGATCGAAACTCTGTAAGGTGTGAAGATCATCTTCCGTTAATTCATCGGTAACGATCCTGGTGACCAATTCTCCCATGCCCGGTCCGAGCATATAACCCTGACCGCACATACCTACGGCATTCACGAAATTCGGCACTTCCTTCATTCTTCCCACGATGGGAAATCCGTCCGGTGTATTCGGGTATTGCCCGCGCCAGGTACGACGAACTTTCAGGTTTTTCAAGCGGGGATAAAGTTGCAGCATTCGGCTGATGCACTGCGGCAGAAAAACCGAAGTGGCATCGTTCTCCACGCCCAGAATACTCGGTTCCGGTGTGATGCAGAACACCACCTGTCCTTCGCTGTTCTGATAGAAATAATAATTTGCCGAACCGGGAGCTTTACGCATATCCACCACCATCGGTTCAAAGAATCTGGCAACCGGATCGGTGATGCCGGCTTCATGATTATCCGGGAAAACCGGAATATCCAGTCCAGCCAGTTTACCGATTTCTCTGGCATAATTTCCGGCAGCGTTCACCACCGTATCAGCAGCATAACTTCCTTTATTTGTAACGACTTCCGAAATCTTGTTCCCGTCTTTTTTCAGAGCGATTACTTTCTCGTTAAAATGATATTCCGCACCGTATTCCAGACTCTTAAAATAGAAGGCGTTGGTGGAAAGTAACGGAGAGGCAGAACCGTCTTCCGGGGAGAAGGTGGAACCACGTAAATTTTCCATATTTATACCGGGAACGAGTTCATTGTATTCGGCGGGAGAGACCCAACGAATATTCAAGCCGAAAGACAATTGAATTTTCATCAGGTCTTTCAGTTTTTTCTCGTCTTCGTCCGTATAAGCGGGATAACTGTAGCCGTTGGAAAGCCAGCCAATATCATCGCCAAATTTTTCTTTCCAGGTGCTGAAAATCTCGATACTGCGCATGCTGACTTTGATTTTTCCAAAATCGGAATGCGTGGCACGGATGCCGCCGATCGCTTTTTTATTATCTTGCTGTCCGGGGGAAGGCAGTGTTTCCAGAACCAAAACTTTCAGTTTTTTTTCGGCTAAAGCCATAGCTGTGGGAATGCCCACGGCGCCCGACCCGATCACGATTACATCATATTTATTCATCTTTGCCTCCTTCCGCAAATTTAGACATCGGAACTTCCACGAACAGAGGACGACGCGTATTATCATGAACTTTTTCCAGAGGAATGCCTTCCTGGCGGAAAAGTTGTTTGATCAGGTTATCACAGGTTTTACCACCACAAGGTCCCATTCCGGCACGGGTTATTGCTTTGATCTGGTTCAAATCGGTTATGCCTTTTTTGATCAAGGTTCGCACTTCGCCGGCGGTAACTCTTTCGCACAAACACACCATTTCGGCGTCGGCAATTTTACCTGATTTTACGGAAGCAGCGCCGGCGGCGGAAACTTTCTCTTCCTGAATACGGAAAGAAACCACTTTTTTGGCGAGAGCTTTGGGCACGATCAATTCGATGAGTTGCGTATGATTATTGGTTTTTGTATCCAGAATCTTCGATACAATAAAATCTCCCAACGCATTGCCATCGATGTCTACACCTTTCACTTTATCATTTTCCTGCACCGGCATATTGGAAACTTCGTAGGGAACGGTAACGGTTGGATTTTCGGCATCTTTACGAAAATCGATCAGCGTGATCGCCAGTCCGGGACAGATCGCCACGCACTTTTTACAACCGATACATTTGCCGTCGTATTGTGGCAGACCCATGATCGGATCGCCTTGCATGTTGATGGAATTGGTGGGGCAAACCGTGCTGCAGGGATTGCAGGGAATTTCTTGTAAACAATGAATAATCGGCATCACGCCGGTTTCATTTTCAGGAACTTTCTGCGGATTTATCTCTCCCGGATGGGATTTAAGAATTTCGGCTTTTTTATACCAGCTTTCGGGAATATCATCCACTTTCGCACCGATCTCTTTGGCAATCTTCAAGCCGACGATTTTACCATTGAACATGGCAGAGGAAGCTTCGGCGATTTCGAGAGCATCTCCGGCAGAGAAAATCTTCATGCCGGCAGTTTTGGCTTCTTCCACGAATTCATTCACGGATTCCAGCCCGACCGCGATCAGAACCGTATCACAGGCAAAAGTTTTTTCCGTTCCGGTAATCGGTTGGAAGTTTTTATCGATTTCACAGATCGTTACCGATTCCACGGATTCTTCGCCGTTGGCTTTCAGCACGGTGTGGGAAGTGTAGATCGGCACGCCCAGACGTTTCAGTTTATCGGCATGAACTTTGTAGCCACCGCATTTCGGCAAAGCCTCCACCAAACCGACCACTTCGATACCGGCTTGTAAAGCATGATAACCGGCAATCAGTCCGACGTTCCCGCCGCCCACGATGAAAAGTCTTTTGGTGGGTCGCACCAGGTCTCGATTGACCAAAGTCTGAAAAGCGCCGGCACCATAAATTCCAGCCAGAGTATTGCCCTGGAAGCGCAGGAATTTTTCGCGTGCTCCGGCAGCATTCAAAATAATTTTCGGTTCGACTAGTTTATAAACGCCGTTTTTGATAATTCCAACCTTCTTATCTTTGAAAACGTAAAGCGCCGTACTGCTCGTCCACACGTCGATATTGGGATCGTTCATAACTTTTTCAGCCAGCATTTTTCCGATATCGTTACCGCGCGTCCCGGCATAAGAATCTTCCACCGAACCAAAGAATTTATGAGTTTGCAAAACCAGCTTTCCACCCAATTTCGCTTTATCATCTACCAGCAGGGTTTTCACGCCGTTTGCTCCCAACTGAATAGCAGCCGCCAGACCAGCCGGTCCGCCACCGATAATGAGTACGTCGTAAGACAAACATTCGATCTCTCCGATCTTCACAGGTTCATTTGTTTCCGGCAAAGTCGGTAACCCTTCCACGCTTTTCACCTGCAGGTTTTCGGTCACTTCCGTCATGCAGGATTTAACGGGAACACCATCTGCGATCACGGTACATTTGGCACATTGCCCGTTCGCACAGTAAATTCCCTGGGCACTGCCATCTTTGTAATGATGCCCAAAAATCTTGATCCCATTGGCAAAAAGTGCGGAAGAAATCACTTCTCCTTCATAAGCAAAAAGCGGTTGTCCGTTCCAATAAAACTGTATTGTCCGTCTTTCCGGCACCGGCAGAATAGGATGCTCGTTAATTCTGTTTTTCACTCCAACTTCTCCTGATATATTTTTATTCTTTGGGGCATTTAAAAATTTTGGGAAAGGCTGCCTGTCAAGAAAAAGGTTGCTTTTCGGCAGGTTGGAAGGCAGGGATTTTTCAGCTTGACACAGAATAGAGACAAATTTACGTATTTTTTTGGAATTTATATGAAATGAATTTGGGAAAAAATTAATTTTGGAAGGAGGAATCATCATGAAATTTAAACTGCTTTCTTTCACTTTCTCCTTTCTCCTTCTACCTTTTACCTTCCTTCTTGCCGATTCCATCATCGATAGTGTTT
>DAISYT010000187.1:0-4944 GCA_036825175.1 Candidatus Cloacimonadota bacterium | reverse complement strand
AAGAGTAATTCTGAAAAAAAGGAGAGAACATGAAAATATTTGAAGTCGATAGCGGAAAATTCGTGAATATGGACAATGTTTTTAAGTTTGAGTTACTTACAAAAAAAGAAAACAAGCAATTGTACTGGCGGTTTTATTCCAAAGAAGACAGCATGATAGCCAGCAGAGAATTCACTGATGTTTTCGATGCTATGTCCTGGCTTAATATGACTTTGGCTCGTTCCGAAGCTGCCAACGAAATCATAACTTTATAGCCGAGTCAGTCGCACATTTGCAGGATAAATCTTGAGTTAAGAGAAATTGCTGTCAGAAAAAAATCTTGACACAGTCTCTTCGTATTTAATTTTGCCTGCGTTTCATCAGAAAGGTGAAATAAAAAAAGGAAGGAGGTTTTCATGATCAATATAGTTCTCAATAGAAAGCCGCAAGGCTGGTTTGCATAACGGGCGACCGATCCTGTTATAACCAAAGTTGTTTTCCTTAGTAGGTCTGTGAATGACCGAAAATATATAGGCTGAGAAATCAGCCAACCTTTGGTGGGATTGGTCCAAAGTTGAAAGGGCGAATCCCACCATTTTTGTATCTAAAGATACATGCTGAAACCCGTGGGAGGAACCTGCGGGTTTTTTGTTTTTATGAAATAACATTAAGAAAAAAGTGAAAAAACGTGAGATTATTATGAAAAAATTTGAATTACTTTGGAAATTTATGAAAGGGCACAGATCGCTGTATGTGATCTCCATTCTGGCTGTGGGTGGCGCCATTTTTCTACGCTTTGCCTGGCCCACGATTTTGCGAGTCACCATCGACTCCATTATCGGCAGCAAACCCTACGAAACCGACGGCTGGATGCAACCGCTGATCATCGGAATATTCAATTATCTGGGCGGTAAAAGTGTGTTGGCAAAAAGTTTGTGGATGTGCAGCAGCATTCTTATCCTGCTCACTTTATCCCGTGGGATGTTATTATTTTTCAAAGGGAAATGGACAGCCATTGCCTCGGAAGGAATAGCTCGTTCCATTCGGGATAAGGTTTATGATCATCTGCAATATCTGCCGTACGATTATCATGTGAAAGCCAAAACCGGCGATTTGATCCAACGTTGCACTTCCGATGTGGAAACGATCAGACGTTTTCTGTCGGTGCAATTAGTGGAAGTCGGCAGGGCGATTTTTATGGTGGTTTTTGCCTTGTCCTTCATGTTGCCGATGAGCGTGGAAATGACCTTGGCATCGATGTTTCTCGTGCCGTTCATTTTTACTTTCGCCGTAGTTTTCTTTACCAAAGTGAAAAAAGCTTTCAAAGCTTCCGACGAAGCGGAAGGCACGCTTTCCACGGTGTTGCAGGAAAACTTAACCGGTGTGAGAGTGGTACGAGCTTTTGCCCGGGAAAAATATGAAGTGGAGAAGTTCGATAAAAAAAATGTACAATACCGTGATCTGACCTACAAATTATTGCGTCTGCTCGCCTGGTATTGGTCGGTTTCGGATTTCTTCAGTTTAACGCAGATCATCGCTGTGACGGTGTTGGGAACGTATTGGGCAGCCACCGGAAAAATAACATTGGGAACGATGATGGCATTTTCTTCTTATGTGGGAATGCTGCTTTGGCCCGTACGCCAGCTGGGAAGAGTGCTTACGGATATGGGAAAAGCCATGGTTTCCATCGGCAGGATCCAGGAAATTCTGGACGAACCGATCGAGGATTTGGATGACGGATTGAGCATTCCCAAATTGCATGGCGATATCGAATTCGATCACGTTAGCTTTGCTTACGAGGAAAATCATCCTATTTTGAAGGACGTTTCATTCCGGGTGAAAAAGGGACAAACCGTCGCCATTCTCGGACCGACCGGTTCCGGTAAATCCACATTGGTAAGCTTGTTACCACGCTTATACGATTATCAGTCCGGCTCGATTACCATCGACGGAATGGATGTGAAAACCATCAGCAAACGTTCACTCCGTAAAAACATCGGGATCGTTTTGCAGGAACCTTTTCTGTTTTCCAAATCCGTAAAAGATAACATCGGGCTGGCTTCCGAAAATGCCGAGGAACAGGAAGTTTTCAAAGCGGCAGAAATCGCTTCCATTCACGATGTGATCAAAAGTTTCGAAGATGGCTATAACACCGCAGTCGGCGAGAAAGGAGTTACACTTTCCGGCGGACAAAAACAGCGTGTCGCCATTGCCCGCACCATCATCAACGGCAGTCCGATCCTCATCTTCGACGACAGCCTGAGTGCGGTGGATACGGAAACGGATGCTGCTATCCGCAAAAGATTGAAAAGCCTGGATCACCAGGCGACCACATTCATCATTTCGCACCGCTTGGTCACCCTGGCGGAAGCAGATGTGATTTTAGTGCTGGAACGCGGCAGAATCGTGCAGCAGGGAACTCATAAGGAACTGATCGGGCAGGATGGCTTGTATAAACGTGTCTGGGAAATCCAGAATTCCCTGGAAGCGGAATTGGCAGAAGAGGCATGTTAAACAAAATAAATCCTGAAAAGCTCTCTCCGCGAATTCTTGCGATTGAGACTTTCAGGCTAACACAAAGAAATAAGTGATAAACCTTGAAAAGGCTTCGATCAGAGGAATTCACAAAAGTCAGTCTTTTCAAGGATTGATGAAGCCAACCTTGAAAAGGTTACAATCAGCGATGTTCTTTCATTCAACCTTTTCAATGGTTATGAATAAAATGAATCAATTGAGACTTTCAGGGTAAATAAGTGAAGCCAACCTTGAAAAGGTTACAATCAGAGATGTTCTTTCATTCAACCTTTTCAATGGTTATGAATAAAATGAATTATATAAAAACCTGGAAAAGGTTCAGCAGGAAGACAAACCTTCAAAACCTTTTCAAGGCAAATAAAGGAATAAATTATGACGAGTGCATTTGAAGAAAAAGATTATACAAAACGATTCGATCTGGCTTTGTGGAAGAAGCTTTTGGTCTTCTGCAAACCTTATAAGAAAAAAATAATTATGCTGGGATTTTTCATGATCTTCATGTCGGGATTGGACGTGCTTTATCCGCTTATGAGCCGTTATGCGATCGATCATTTTATCATTCCCGGACAGACAGACGGCATCATAGTTTATGCTTTGCTGTTTTGGTTTTTGATCGCTTTCCAGGCTTTGAACATATATTTCTTTATCAAGATTGCCGGAAAAATCGAGATGTTTTTAACTTATGATATTCGTAAAAAAGCGTTCCTGCATTTACAGGAATTGTCTTTCAATTATTACGATAAAACGCCAGTCGGCTGGATGATGGCGCGTATGACTTCCGACAGCCAAAGATTGGGCAGCTTCATTTCCTGGGGAATGGTCGATATGGTTTGGGGCTTTTCCATGATGACTTTGATCGCAGTCGTTTTGATGCTGATGAATTGGACACTGGCATTGATCACGATGACTGTGGTACCGGTGTTAGTGCTGATCAGCGTTTATTTCCAAAAAAAGATTTTGAAAGCTTACCGTATCGTGCGTAAAACGAATTCCAAAATAACAGGTGCTTTTAACGAAGGAATCTCCGGCGCTAAAACCACGAAAACCCTGGTACGGGAAGCCGCAAATCTGGAAGAATTTCAAGTTCAAACGAGCGAAATGTATCGTTCTTCGGTGAAAGCTGCGATTTTCTCATCATTGTATCTGCCCATTATCCTTACTTTGGGCAGCATCGGTACCGGTCTGGCTCTTTGGTTCGGTGGGAACGGTGTGATTGCCGGAGTAGTAACTTACGGAACTTTAGTGGCATTCATTTCTTATTCCGTGCAGTTTTTTGAACCGTTGCAGGAGATGGCTCGTGTTTTCGCAGAATTACAAAATGCTCAGGCTTCGGCAGAACGCATCTTTTCTTTGATCGATGAAGTTCCCCAAATAAGAGATAATAAAGAAGTGGAAGCAGAATACGGTTCCATCTTGCAATCCAAAAGCGAGAACTGGCAGCCGATCCGGGGAAATATTACTTTCGAGAATGTGACGTTCGGCTACAAAGAAGGCGAAAATGTTTTGGAAAATTTCAATCTGGACGTTAAAGCCGGAGAAACGATTGCTTTGGTCGGCGAAACCGGTTCCGGAAAAAGTACGGTGGTGAATTTAGCCTGTCGCTTTTATGAACCGACTTCCGGCTCGATCAAAATCGATGGAGTGGATTATCGAAAAAGGTCGCTGCTGTGGCTGCATTCCAACCTGGGTTATGTGTTGCAAACGCCACATCTGTTCAGCGGAACGATCCGCGATAATATAGCTTACGGCAGATTGGATGCTAACGACGAAGAGATCGAACGGGCTGCCAAATTGGTGAATGCTCACAATTTCATCATCGAAATGGAAAACGGTTATAATACCGAAGTCGGTGAAGGAGGAGCCAAACTTTCCACCGGCGAAAAGCAGCTCATTTCCTTTGCTCGCGCCATCTTAGCCGATCCCCGTATTTTTGTGCTGGATGAAGCGACTTCCTCGGTGGATACGGAAACCGAACAGCTTATCCAAAAAGCGATCAATACGGTTTTGGAAGGCAGAACCAGTTTCATCATCGCTCATCGCCTTTCCACCATTCGTTCCGCAGATCGGATTTTGGTGGTAAGAAACGGCAAGATCACAGAGCACGGAAATCATCGCGAACTGCTGAAAATGAAGGGTTATTATTACAACCTTTATACGAACCAGTTCATGGAAGAGCAGGAAAATATGTTATTGAGTAGCTAATGTACTTACCCTGAAAAGTTTACCAGCCTATGGTTGGCTTACTTCCGAAAAATCTTTCAATTAAGACTTTCAGGGTAACACAAAGAAATAAGTGCTAATCCTGGAAAAGGCTTCGACAGTAAATCCCCTCTTGAGAGGGGTACTCCGGCATTTGCCGGAGGGGGGTGTGTAAACCCTCTTGAGAGGGGTACTCCGGCATTTGCCGGAGGGGGGTGTGTAAACCCTCTT
>DAISYT010000186.1:0-4960 GCA_036825175.1 Candidatus Cloacimonadota bacterium | reverse complement strand
CAAATCGACGGATGTGCCCAGTTTGGCGAAAGGCAGATTTTCCCCTTCGATCTTCAACAAAGCCACGTCGTGCACGCTATCCACACCGATCAAGGTGCCATCGAACTGACGACTGTCCGTCAGAATAATCTTGATTTCGGTGGCGTCTTCCACCACGTGCGCATTGGTAAGAATGTAACCATCTTCCGAAAATAACACTCCGGAGCCGAGACTTTTTATATTGTAAGGAACATCGTCGTAAAGTCCGAAGAAAAAGCCCAAACGACGGCGCACGATTTTCGTTTTAATCACATTTACACTGACCACAGCCGGTTCGATTAATTCCACAGCTTTGGTAATGGCATTGTGCCTGGAAACACGCAGTTCATCGCCGGCTTGCTGACGCTGCTCGGGAGTGACCTTTTCCTGATTCTGCGGTTCAGAATCATAAAATTCCGTATTCAATTGAGAAGGAACCTGCTGTTCCTCTTTGCGCTCAAATCTGGAATAAATGAACAAAGCGATCACGACGACCGCAATAATTATCACCACATCATTTCTTTTCATAATCCACCTTATCTTGCGATTAAATAAAAAACGGCATTCCATAAACCGACGATAAAACCAATCGCCAGAACCGCATAAAGCAAATAGCGGTAAACATATCTTATAAAATAATCTTTTATCACCTTCATATCGATCGTTTTGTCCAACAACTCGATATATTTTTCCACTTCGAAATGATCCATCAGGTAAGGAACAAAGCTGCGCAGGAATTGTTTTACCAGTTGATAAAACACGGATGCCAGAAAGAATCTGATGCTTTCGCGCCATTTGTGCGGAAGGAATTTTATTCTTTCTATGTAATCGCATTTTTCCCAGGCTCGGTTGAAAGCCTGCGTTTCCCATTTGCTGATGCGTGAATCCGACTCACTATTTTTGGTATCGTCGAGGTAATCGTGCACCAGATGAGTGATTTTCTGTATCAAATAGTTTTTTACTTTGAAGGCAAAACCGGGTGTGAGCGGGATTTTCTTTCCATTGCCAAAGTATTTTTCTTTTTCGGGAAAGAAGAGTAATTGTTTCAACAAAAAAACGCTTAAATAACCGGGTAACATGTTCCAAAAGATGAACAGAAGGAAGCGCAGAAATACCATCAGATTTTTCCCTTTTGATGAAGTTCGACGAAATGGCGAAACGATCTGTCATAATTTCGTTCCGCTTCCTGCGGGAAAAAACATGCCGGCAGTTCCCGGCGGGAACGATGATAAGATACGCATTCGCAGCATATTCCATGATTATTGCAGGAATACGTACAATTGCATTTCATTGCATTTCGCTTCTGATTTTCGCAACTCATTTTTTTCACCTCTCACAACTGCACTGAAATAAAGAAAATTCACGGGCTATTTTGTCAAATATTATTCCAAAGCCGCGAAGCAGTCACCTCCTGCTTTTTTGCCGGAAGTTTCCTCGATTTATACCACAACATTATCCTACCGAAACCGTGTTTTTTTAAGCAAAAATGTTAAATTAAATTCTTCCTGAGTATCGAATTATCAGCTTCCAAACAGGCTTGAATTAAGGCGTTTGTCCTCTCGGCTTCTCTTTGCCATTTAATTTGTTGACGTCATTTTGGCTCTCACAAAGTTGGAACAACATGATGTGTAAATTATTAAAAAATATAAAGGAGTAATTATGAAAAAGTTCGAAAAAGTAAGTATGGATGGAAATACAGCCGCCACGCATATCGCTTACGCTTTTAGCGAAGTAGCAGCTATCTATCCCATTACTCCGTCGTCACTTATGGGTGAATTGGCAGATGCCTGGGCAGCAAATGGCAGAAAAAACGTTTTCGGTCAGGTATTGGATGTGACAGAAATGCAATCGGAAGCCGGAGCCGCCGGTGCCGTGCACGGTTCGCTTTCTGCCGGAGCTCTCACTACCACATTCACAGCATCTCAGGGCTTAATGCTTATGCTGCCGAACATGCACAAAATTGCCGGTGAAATGTTGCCGACGGTTTTCCATGTTTCTGCCCGTGCTTTGGCGGCGCAGTCTCTCGCTATTTTCGGGGATCATTCCGATGTAATGAGTGCCCGTAATACAGGTTTTGCAATGTTAGCCGAAGGTTCCGTTCAGGAAATTATGGATTTGGCTATCGTGGCTCATCTTGCCACTTTGAAATCAAAAGTGCCGTTCGTAAATTTCTTCGACGGATTCCGTACTTCCAACGAAATTCAGAAAGTGGAAGTGATCGATTATGAAACATTGAAAGAACTTCTCGATCCGCAATACGTGGAAGATTTCCGGGCTCGTGCCATGAATCCGGAAGTGCCGCGCGTGAAAGTCGGCGCTCAGAATCCCGATGTTTATTTCCAGGGACGTGAAACCGTAAATAAATATTACGAAATCACGCCGGATATCGTGCAGGAATACATGGATGAAGTGGCAGCCGTGATCGGTCGTCAGTATCATCTGTTCGATTACGTGGGTGCTCCCGATGCCGAAAACATCATCATTTCTATGGGAAGCAGCACCGAAACTATCGAAGAAACCATCAATTATCTGAACGGAAAAGGCGCAAAAGTCGGTTTACTGAAAGTACGTTTGTACCGTCCGTTCTCCGTAAAAGCTTTCATTGATACCATTCCTGCCGGCGTGAAGAGAATCGCTGTGCTCGATCGTTGTAAAGAACCCGGTTCCATCGGCGAACCGCTTTACCTCGATGTGGTCGCTGCCCTCAAAGACAGAAAGGACATCACCGTGATCGGCGGTCGTTACGGTTTGGCTTCCAAAGAATTTACGCCTTCCATGGTGAAAGCTGTTTACGATCATCTGGCTGGAGCCTGCACACACAATTTCACCGTCGGAATCAATGACGATGTGACCAACACTTCTTTGGAAATTAAAGAAAACATCAACACCTTGCCGAAAGGAACCATCAGTTGTAAATTCTGGGGATTAGGTTCGGATGGAACGGTGGGCGCCAACAAAAATTCGATCAAGATCATCGGCGACAACACCGACTTGTATGCACAGGGTTACTTCCAATACGATTCCAAAAAATCCGGTGGTATCACCCGTTCTCACCTGCGTTTCGGCAAAGAACCGATCCAGTCTCCGTATTTAGTGATCGATGCCGATTTCATCGGTTGTCATAACCAGGCTTTCATCGGTCGTTACGACATTCTGGAAGGCATCAAGCAGAACGGCGTTTTCCTCATCAATTCCATTTGGGAAGAAAACGAAGTTTTTGAAAATCTTACCGAAAACGATCAGAAAATCATCATCGAAAAAAATATCAAACTTTATAACATCAACGCTCTGAAAATCGCCAACGAAGTAGGATTAGGCAACAGGATCAACACCGTGATGCAGACCGCATTCTTCCTGATCTCCGGCGTTTTGGAAAGAGAAGAAGCGATCAAAATGATCAAGAAAGCCACGCAAAAAGCTTACGCCAAAAAAGGTCAAAAAATCGTGGAAATGAACTGGATGGCGATCGACAAAACCAACGAAGCTCTCAATGAAATTCCCGTTCCGAAAGCATTACCCGGCAAATCTGCCGCTCATCACAAATTGATTCCCGACGATGCCGATAAATTCACCCAAAACGTGATCGAAAAGATCATGCGTGAAAAAGGCGACGAAATTCCGGTTTCCGATATGCCGTTCGACGGATACATTCCTTCCGGCACCACCAAACTGGAAAAACGCGGTGTAGCTCCGTTCGTTCCGCATTGGGACAGCGAAAAATGTATTCAATGTAATCAGTGTTCGATGATCTGCCCTCATGCTGCTATTCGTCCCAAACTGATCAAAAAAGAAGATTTGAAAGACGCTCCGGCAACTTTCCGTTACATTCCCGCCATGGGCAAAGACAAAGACGAATATGTTTATACCATGCAGGTTTACGTGGAAGATTGTCAGGGTTGTATGAACTGCGTTAAAGAATGCCCGAAAGACGCTTTGGAAATGAAATCGATCCAGGAAGAAAGAGATAAAGGCGAATCTGAAAATGCTCTCTTCTTCGATGCACTTCCTTCCGATGTGCTGGGTTCAAACAGCGAAGCTACCGTGAAAGGCAGCCAGTTCAAACAACCGTTATTGGAATTCTCCGGTGCCTGCGCCGGCTGCGGTGAAACTCCGTATGTGAAGTTGATTACTCAGCTTTTCGGCGACAGAATGGTCATTGCCAACGCTACCGGTTGCTCTTCCATCTGGGGTGGAACGTTCCCGACAATTCCTTATTGCAAAAACAAACTGGGACAAGGTCCAACCTGGGCTAACAGCTTATTTGAAGACAATGCCGAATACGGCTTGGGCATGAGTCTGGCAGTGGCTTCCAATCGTAAACAACTGAAAGCAAACGTGGAAATCCTGATGGAAAAGAATATTACACCGGAATTGAAAGCCGCTTTCCAATACGCATTGGATAACTGGGACAGCAAAGACGATGCCATGAAACAGAATGCCCTGAAAATCCAGGAACTTCTGAAAAAAGAAATCGGACTTCCCTGCTGCGAATGCCGTAAATCCGTTCTGGATAAAGTGGTGGAACTTCAGCACTATTTCGTGCCGAAATCCGTTTGGGCTTTCGGTGGCGACGGCTGGGCTTACGACATCGGTTACGGCGGAGTGGATCATGTGATGGCTTCCGGTAAAAATATCAACATCCTGGTTTTGGATACCGAAGTTTATTCCAATACCGGCGGACAGGCTTCCAAATCAACACCTCTGGGTTCCGTGGCAAAATTTGCCGAATCCGGAAAAAGAACGGTGAAGAAAGACCTGGGCATGATGATGATGAGTTATGGCTACGTCTATGTGGCCGCCATCGCCATGGGTGCCAATAAGAACCAGGCTCTGCAAGCCATCAAGGAAGCTGAGGAATATCCCGGCCCGGCGATCGTCATTGCCTATGCACCCTGCATCAATCATGGCATCGATATGTCCATGAGTCAGAAGCATGAAAAGG
>DAISYT010000185.1:0-5083 GCA_036825175.1 Candidatus Cloacimonadota bacterium | reverse complement strand
AAGAGTGCTAAATGCTTTCTCCTACACGGGTGGCTTTTCGGTTTACGCCGGGTTGGGAGGTGCCGTGGAAGTACACAGCGTGGATGCTTCCAAATCTGCCGTCGCCATCGCCGCCGAAAATATGAAATTGAACGGTTTGGATGATCAACATCTGGTTGTGTGCGATGTTTTCGAGTTTTTGCAATCCTGTGACAAATATGATCTGATCATTCTCGACCCGCCGGCATTTGCTAAAAATTTGCAGGCAAGACATCAGGCGGTGATGGGTTACAAACGTCTGAACGCAGCAGCTATCCAGAAAATTCGTCCGGGCGGAATGCTGTTCACGTTTTCCTGTTCGCAGGTCGTGGATAAACGTTTATTCCAGGACACCATAATCGCAGCCGCGATCGAAGCCGGCAGAAATATACGCGTGATGCACTGGCTGAATCAACCGGCAGACCATCCTGTGAATATCTTTCATCCCGAAGGTGAATATCTGAAAGGACTCGCCGTTTACGTGGAATGAAGCGGGAGAGGGGGTGACTGTGTGACGGGGTGACTTTGTGAGGGGGAGAAAGGGAGATGAGAAGTTAAGAAGTTTGGAAGTTTGGAAGATTGGAAGATTGGAAGTTTGGAAGATTGGAAATAAAGCAGCTTCCGCCAGTTTTCAGGATGATCGATCCGACAGCCATTATCTGTGTTACTGTAAGAAAATTTATTTTTTTTATAACTCGTAAACCTCGATCTCAGAAAAATCAAAAAACGGTTTCTACCCATTTTAAAAGCTAAAAAACGGTGCAGAAATTAGAACAAATAATCACCTTTCATTCAGCTTCAGCCAATAATTCCGCGGAGTGATTTTTATAAGAATTCACCGCTTTGGAAACCGGATAAAATTCCGTATCGTCGCTATCATAAGGCTTCAACAAAGCAAGCAGCTCATTTTGTGCGCCGGAATGCAACCATTTATCTTCGTCGGAACGTGTCAGAATTACCGGCATTCGATCATGAATTTCCCGCATTTTTTCGTTTGCTTCGGTTGTAATAATGCTGCAGGTGCGAATCGAAGCACCGTTGGGATGATGCCATTCTTCCCAAATGCCGGCAAAGGTGAAAAGTTCGCGGGTTTTCAGATGAATGAAAAATGGCTGTTTATCGTCTTTTCGCCATTCGTAAAAGCCATTGGCGGGGATTAGACAACGCCGATATTTGAATGCTCCGCGAAATCCCGGTTTCTCCGCAATCGTTTCGGCTCGGGCGTTGATCAGCCGGTAACCGATACTTACATCTTTTGCCCAGCCGGGAATTAATCCCCATTGCACCGGCTCCAGTTTTTTCCTGCCATTTTCGATCATCACGATCGGAATGATTTGCCCGGGTGCCACGTTGTAATTCTGCTCCAATTGCCCGATCTCGTTCAGAATATCGGCATATTCTTTGATGGCACTAAAGCTGCTGTATAAAGCGAATCTTCCACACATAATCAAGCTCCTTTTCTGCTATCTTTAGGATTCGACCTAACTCCTTTCTATTTTTTACGGTTCGACTATCAGTTCCGATTCTGCAAAGAACGCTAAAACCTGCTGTTTATCGGTTGCCTGTTCCAGCCAGATCAGATTGCTCACCGCCAATCCCAATAATCTGATACGGCATTTGGGACCGAGAGTTTGCAACAAAAGTTTACGTCCGATGTGCAGCATGATCTTCTCGTCACAAAACGGCTGTTCCAACGTCTTACTTCTGCTCACCAGGGTAAAATCGGCATATTTGATCTTTACCGTCAATGTCTTTGCCAGGAATTTTTTCTCCCGCATTTGCTCACTGATTTTGGCAGAGATTTTCTTTAGCACTTCCAGCATTTGTTCCACATTGCAAATATCCTGGTCGAAAGTACGTTCACAACCCAAAGATTTGCGGATGCGGCTGGTGTTAACCTGGCGGTTATCGATACCACGCACGATGTAATAATAAAATGTGGCGACTTTTCCGAAATGTCTGGTCAACTCTTTCAGAGTGTATCCTTTCAAATCTTTACCATTGCGGATTCCCAGCAATTTCATCTTCTTTTCGGTAGCAGCGCCGATGCCGTGAAATTTGCCGATGGGAAGTTCTTCCAAAACCCGGATGGCATGTTTGGGTGTGATCACGGTCAATCCGTCCGGCTTTTCCATTTCGGAAGCAATTTTTGCCAGGAATTTATTGTAGGAAACCCCTGCCGAAGCAGTCAATTGTGTGCGTTCCAAAATCCTTCTTTTTATTTCCTTGGCGATTTCGGTAGCGCTGCCGATCTCACTCTCCGTTACATCCAGATAAGCTTCATCGATGGAAACCGGTTCCACCAAATCCGTAAATTCATGAAAAACTTCTCTCACGATCTGAGCAGCTTCTCTTATGCGGTCGAAATCCGGCTTCACAAAGAGTCCGTGCGGACAGAGCTTATAAGCCTGAAAGCTGGGCATGGCGGAATGAATACCATATTTACGCGCTTCATAATTGCAGGTGGAAACGACACCGCGGCTGTTGGCAGGTCCGCCGCAGATCACCGGCTTATCTTTTACTTCCGGGTGATCACGCATGTAAACTGCGGCAAAAAAAGCGTCCATGTCCACATGGATGATTTTACGGATTTCCGTTTGATTTTGCATTTTATTGGCTCACCGATTTACACGGATTATCATAGATTCCCCTCTTGAGAGGGGTGCCTGACCACTAACTTGTTTAGTGGTTCAGGTGGGGGGTGTAAAACAGCAAGAAGCAAAGCTGAAAGAAATCTCATGAGATTCCTCGAAAGAAAGGCTGTAAGACACCTCGGAATGACCATTCCTATTTTTTCTTATTTTGAGGATGAAGGAGGGGCGCATCTCAAATCGCCTTTACCACGGGAAGATGTTTCCAACTGGTCGTGTAGCTGGGGGTGAGCGCTTCTCTTTTCATTTGCCACGGTTTTTTAATGCCGGCAGCGGCGTAAGTTATGCTATGATTTCCCAATTTTTCGTTAATTTCATCCAGACAATCCATGACAATTTTGCGCCGGTCGTCCAGGTAGCAGGGAGCGAAGAAATCCAGCGGGATTTTGGTTTGATGCGCAATATCGGAAATCATTACGCCGGATTTTTTATATTTGTAACCGGAACGGTAAATCTTCTTCATAATCACGGCGGCGGCGTGAAGAAAATCGGGAGAATAGGCGGAAGGAAACGGCAACCGGACGGTGGCATAATTGGCGTATTGCGGTTCGTTTTTGAAACGGTTCGTGGTGATGAAAACCGTGATCTGCGAAGCAACCTGATGTTCTTCCCGCAACTTTTCCACGGCACGCAGACAGTAAGCGGCAGTGGCTTCCTGCATGTCATTAAGCTCCGTAACCGGTGAACCGAACGATCTGGAAGAGATGATTTCTTTTTTGGGTGGAATGTCCTCTTCCAAATCGATACAGGAAATACCGCGCAATTCTTTCACCGTTCTCAATCCTACGATCGTCATTTTACTTTGCACCCATTTATCGGGAACCTGCGCCAGTTGGAAGGCATTTTCGATGCCGTTGCTGCGCAGCATTTTGGCATATTGCCTGCCCACTCCCCAAATGTGTTCCACGTCTGTCCAGCGCAGAATTTTCTCTCTGTCAGGATGATCGGTAAGATCGAAAACACCTTCACAAAAGTCATGTTTTTTGGCGAAATGATTGGCGACTTTTGCCAGAGTTTTAGAAGGTCCGATCCCCACAGAAACCGGCAATCCAGTATGCTGCCACACCGTTTTTTTGATCTGCCGTCCGTATTCCGTCAAATTCAAATACTCGAAGCCTTTTAAGGAAAGAAAGGCTTCGTCGATGGAATAGATTTCCACATCCGGTGAAAAAGCGGACAGGGTTTGCATAACGCGATTGGACATGTCGCCGTAAAGCGCATAGTTGGAAGAAAATAAATAAATTCCCTGCTTGCGAATGAAGTTTTTATCTATTTTGAAAGCGGCATCGCCCCGCTTGATTCCCAGTTTTTTTAATTCCGGCGACAAAGCCACGATGATGCCGTCGTTATTGGAAAGAATGCCTATCGGCTTATCTGCCAGGTGCGGATTGAAGACTTTTTCACAAGAAGCATAAAAGCTGTTGCAATCGATCAGTGCAAAAATATCATGCGCCATCATTCATTTTCCCACAAGATTACGGCGGTGGCAACGTGCAACATCGTTGTATTATTCTGTTTTATGCAGCGCATAAACTACCACACCCCACACCATGAATTCCATATTTTTGGTAATTTCGATCAGGGGAAATTCCGGGTTTTCCGGCATCAAATACCATTTCTGTTTTTCCTGCCAGAGCCGTTTCACCGTAAGTTCTCCATCCACGATGGCGATGACGATTTTCTTGTGAGCCGGCTCCAGGGAACGATCCACGATGAGGATATCACCGGGAAAAATGCCGGCATTGATCATGGAAAAACCCTCCACCCTCACAAAAAAAGTGGCACTGGGATGAGCCACCAGAAATTCGTTCAAATCCAGTCTGTCTTCAATGTAATCCTGAGCAGGAGAAGGAAAACCGGCAGGAATACGGCTACCGAGAAGCGGACGCTGCAACGCTTTGCGCTGCTCAAATCCACCCAGCACAGTAATATGATCATTTTCGACATTCATTATTTTTTTCATTTTTCCACTTCCTTCATCGACTCAATAAATTAACTTACCGGATAACGTGTCAATAAGAATTTAACTATGAAGTTAATATTATACTGAATTGTCCAAATCGATCAAACAATGTTTAGTGATCGAACCTGATCACACTAAATGGCACAATAAAAGCTGCTTTCCTCTCCTCGGCTTCAGCTATCCGTTTGTAAGATAATATTCAATTATGTAAGATGTTAGCGACATTCGTTGGATTCGTAATTTTCTAATTCTGAAATCAAAAACAAATTTTGTTTGACACTCGTGGAAGCAGAAAATTATTTGACCATCCTTTTGGAGGATTAGTTCTAATTGGTAAGACAGCGGTCTTGAAAACCGCCGGGCTTTGCCCTTGGGGGTTCGAATCCCTCATCCTCCGCCAGAAGTTCTACAGATGTGGAGAGGTGACCGAGCGGCTGAAGGTGTACGCCTG
>DAISYT010000184.1:0-5097 GCA_036825175.1 Candidatus Cloacimonadota bacterium | reverse complement strand
CCATTGCCGAATCCGTGCCTGCCGAGATGAATCTGGCAAAAGATACTGCTCTGCATCTGAACGGAAAGATTCCGGTGATTTACAGCAGCTTTCCGGAACTGTATCCGCTGGCGTATCGCTGGAAATGTCAAATCAATGAGAATGCGAAGTATCCGGCATTCTGCCACACCTTTTCCGAACTGAATCATAACGAAATCGAAGGTTGGGAAGTGCAGGGATTGGAGGATAAATTCCTGCCGATAATCCTGGGTTTAATGCAGGAAAAACCACAAATTCAAAAACGGAAAAATATCATGAAAGAGTTGTTCCAAAAACGAAATATCGAGTTTCTGGAATTCTTTGCCGAAGGCGAATCGCTGATCGAGCAAATTTTCTCGCTGATCTATCTGGGCGATATGGTCAGTTATTATCTGGCGATATTACGGGAAGTCGATCCCACAGAAATCGCTTTTATAAACTATTTAAAACAAAACATTTAAAAAGAAAGGAATATTATGTTAAAAGGAAAATACTTTTTTACTTCGGAATCGGTAACCGAAGGTCATCCCGATAAAATGGCGGATCAAATTTCCGATGCCATTCTGGATGAAATTTTGAAATGCGATCCCCATGCCCGTGTGGCTTGCGAGACCTTTCTCGCCACCGGATTGGCTTTGGTGGGTGGGGAAATTACTACCGATTGTTATGTAAGTATTTCGGAAATAGTGCGTAACACGATCAATGAAATCGGTTATGATAACGCCGAATATGGCATTGATTCGCACACCTGCGCCGTCTTGACCACCATCAATAAACAATCGCCGGATATCGCTATGGGGGTCGATGAATTTAACGATCATGAACAGGGTGCCGGTGATCAGGGTATGATGTTCGGTTATGCCTGTGATGAAACCAGAGAACTGATGCCGATGACCACGATTTTGGCACACAAACTGGCAGAAAAACTGGCAGAAATACGAAAAAACAAAACCTTGAATTATCTGCGTCCCGATGGTAAAACTCAGGTGACAATCGAATATTATGACCGGATTCCCAAACGCGTGGAAGCGATTGTTGTTTCTGCGCAACACGATCCGGACATCTCTCTGGATCAAATCCGGCAAGACATTATAAAACATGTCATCGAACCGATCATTCCGGCAAAAATGATGGATGCAAAAACGAAGATTTATGTTAATCCCACCGGACGCTTCGTAATGGGCGGACCTCATGCCGACACCGGTCTTACCGGCAGAAAAATCATCGTCGATACTTACGGTGGCAAAGGCAGTCACGGCGGTGGATGTTTCAGCGGAAAAGACCCTTCCAAAGTGGATCGCAGCGCTTCCTACATGGCTCGTTATATTGCCAAAAATATTGTAGCAGCCAAACTGGCAAAAGAATGCGAAGTGCAGCTTGCTTATGCCATCGGTGTGGCTCATCCCGTTTCGGTGATGGTGCGGACTTTCGGCACCAGTACACTGCCGGATGGGAAATTGAACGAAATCGTAAATGAACTATTCCCGCTTACTCCAAAAGGCATTATCGACCATTTGCAACTCAAACGCCCGATTTATAAAAAAACCGCAGCTTATGGGCATTTCGGACGTAATTTACCGGAATTTACCTGGGAAAAAACCGACATGGTTCCCAAACTTCTGGAAGCCGTGGAAAAATAAAGCATGAAGTCTTTTACAGCAGGAAGGAAGTCCGTTCCAACCTGCTGTTTTTTTATTATGAATGAAAAACAGGTTTTGATTGAAATCGCTACCCAAGCGATAAAAAAAATGGATGCCGGTATGTTGCTGGAAAGGCACATCTCAGACGATTTTGCAGCTGGCAGACTCCTGCTGATCGCCATTGGAAAAGCAGCCTGGCAAATGGCGAATACCGCTTATAATCATTTTGGATCGCACCTAACCAAGGGAATCGTAATTACCAAATATGGTCATTCTCAGGGGAAAATCGGCAATCTGGAAATTTATGAAGCAGGACATCCATTGCCGGATGAAAATTCTCTGCTGGCTACAAAACGAGTGCTGGAATTAGCGCAGGATCGCTCTGATTATGCTGAAATCATCTTCCTGGTTTCCGGAGGCGGATCGGCATTGTTTGAAAATCCTCTGCCTGAGGTTACTTTACCGGATTTGATCGAAATCAATACGATTCTGCTGAATTGCGGAGCGAATATCAACGAGATCAACACGGTCAGGAAACATCTGTCATCCGTTAAAGGCGGAAGATTTGCTCAGTATGTTGCACCGCTAAAAATCCATTGCTTTATGCTTTCCGATGTTGTGGGAGACGAGGTTGGTTCCATCGCTTCCGGTCCCGCCGTTGCCGATGTTTCCACCTCAGAAGAAGCTTTACGTGTACTGCAAAAATATCACCTCCCGATAGCGGAAAATATCTTGAATGCTTTACGGACAGAGACGCCCAAATTCATCGATAATACGGATTACCAAATAATCGGAAACGTGCAGATTCTCTGTCAGTCGGCTGCAACAATTGCCCAAGAGTTTGGTTATCAGGCTCGAATCGTCAGAACGAATTTCTGCGAAGATGTAGAAATGGTGGCAGATCACATTATCGCGAAAATTCAGAAAATTCGGGAAAGTAATTTTTCCCAGCCTTTAGTTTTGATCTTTGGGGGAGAGCCGACTGTGCAGGTGCATGGAAAAGGTAAAGGCGGTCGCAATCAGCATTTGGCGCTTCTAATGGCTCAGCGGATTTCCGGTATGAACAACATTGTTTTTCTCTCTTTGGCTTCGGATGGCACAGATGGTCCCACCGATGCTGCCGGCGGTGTGGTGGATGGTTCGACTTACCGAAAAATGACAGACAATAATTGGCATTTGGCAGAGTTCGATTCGTACAACATCTTGCAGAAAATCGGTTGTTTGATTAAAATCGGAGCTACCGGAACCAATGTAAATGATTTGATGTTGGTAATGATAAATCCCGCACCTTCAGAAAGGTTTTGATGGTCATCGCTGAATATTTTCATCATGATTTTACCGGATAAAAACCTTGACTCGATGGGCTGAAAAAAATGTAAATCGCTCCATGAAGAGGAAAAAATGGCTAAACGAAAAGTTAAGCGTAAAAGCAGAAAGAAGAAAAAGAAACAGATAAAGAAAATATATCTGATCACCGGAGTGCTGATTTTATTGGCTCTGTTGTTGTTAGCTATCAATCTGAAAAAAATCATTTCTTTCGGAAAAGAAGTGCAGACTGCCCAATTGGAAGTGAAACAGATCGTCGAAGAAAGAACCGTTCTGGATGCGATCATGCATTCCAAAAGGTTGATGGGTGTGAGCGATAAAAACTTCAAACATTACGTGGGTAACGATGCCATCTTCATTTCCATCGGAATCGATAGGAATGAAATGGATTTGAATTATGCAAATATGATTCTTTCCGGTCAGGTGGAGATGGAGAACGGAACCGTACTTTCCGGTGAAGAAAAAGATAATGGCAACAAGCAGGTGATCAGGATCAGAGATAACGATGACCAGCAGATTTACCAGGTTACGCTTTTCTATCAAAAGAGTGCGGAAACCCAGAAACCGAAAACTAAACTCGCCATCGTGGTGGACGACTTTGGTATTCATAACGATAAAATTTTGGAGAAATTCTGTTCGCTCGATAAAAACATCACTTTTGCCATTCTACCTGAACAAAAATATTCCGAAACTGTGATGACCAAAGCTGCCGAATTTGGGCATGAAACCATCATTCATATTCCCATGGAACCGGTGAGTTATCCGAAAAATAATCCCGGAAACGAGGCGATTTTCGTGCATCTTTCGCAAAAGGAAATCATCAAACGTCTGGAAAAATTCATTAAACAACTTCCCCTTTGTATCGGGGCAAGCAATCATATGGGATCGCTGGTAACCACCGATGAAAGCGTGATGCGTACCGTTTTATCCGTCCTGAAGGAGCACAATTTATTTTTTATCGACAGCCGTACTTCCACCACTTCCATCGCTTATGATCTGGCAAAAGAAATGATTATTCCAACTTTTGAATCGAGTTTATTTCTCGATACGCCGGACATTTCCGACAAAACGATGAATTCTAAAATTTCCATCCTGAAAAATATGTTCAAAACTCACGATAAAATTCTGGTTATCACGCATTGTGCTACGGAAGAACGCTATCAATACCTGAAGAAATTCGTCGAAAAAATTTCTCAGTACGATATCGAACTTATCCCTCTTTCCCAGCTTTTTCAAAACGATCTGCCGGAGATTTTATAAATGGATATTATCAAATCACTCATTTTAGGAATTATTCAGGGATTAACTGAATTCCTGCCGATCAGCAGTTCCGGGCATCTGGTGTTGGCACGGCATTATCTGAATTTCACCGAACCGGAAATCAGCTTTGAAATCGTGCTGCATCTGGGATCGCTGATTGCCGTGTTGGTCTATTTTTGGCAGGATATCAAAAAACTCATCGCTTCTCTTTTTGTTTATAAAACGAATCAGGAAGTGCATAAACCGAACCGCAGGATCGTGTTGTATATTCTTGTGGTGACAATTGTTACCGGTATTTTGGGATTTGCTTTTTCCGATTTGATCAAAAGCCTTTTTGCTGAAACATATTACGCCAGTGCCTTCCTGTTGGTTACCGGTTTAATATTGTTTTTTACCGACCGTTTACCGAATGGTGAATTGAAAGCCGATCGATTAGGCCTCAAAAAATCGATTATCATCGGTTTGGGACAGTCGATTGCCATGCTGCCCGGCATTTCCCGTTCCGGCACCACCATCGCTACAGGCATTTTTACCGGACTCGATCGCAAAGAAGCTGCCAGATTTTCTTTTTTGATTTCCATTCCTGCCATTATCGGAGCCAATATCAGCGAAATTTCTGCCTTCCTGCAGCTTCAATCAGCGATGCTGATAGAATATCTGGCAGGTCTTATCGCAGCCTTTGCAACCGGATATGCCGTCATTGCCATCCTTCTGAAAATCGTTCAAAAGCAGAAGCTGCATTATTTTTCCTACTATTGCTGGCTGATCGGCAGCGTAACGTTACTTGTGGCAATTTTTAAATAATATGGCAAAGAACAAACAAATTCCGCATTATGAATTTCTGAAGGATTTT